>JAEZYO010000217.1 GCA_023419055.1 Pseudomonadota bacterium
GGGCCTGCCGACGCCTGTCGCAGGCTACGTCCGCCGTCACGCCTCTCGTCCAGACAACAAATTCCCTTGGCTGACCTTGGCGCCTTGGCGGTTCAAACAAACCACTGCTCTCGCCTCACGCCTCGCCACAGCTCAACGAGCTGTCGCTCGTTACGTTCCCCTTTACCTCGGTCGTCCAGACAACAAAATCCCCTTGGCTGACCTTGGCGTCTTGGCGGTTCAAACCTCTCCGGGCGAGTGCGGGTCAGCGCTGCTCGTAGTTCTGAGCGATCCACTCGCGGTAGGCACCGCTACGGACGCGCTCGATCCATTTCGAGTTCTGGAGGTACCAGCGCACGGTGTCGCGCAGCCCGGTCTGGAGATCGTGGCGGGGTGTCCAGCCGAGCTCGCGCTGCAGCTTGCTCGAGTCGACGGCGTAGCGCTGATCGTGGCCTGGGCGGTCCTTCACGAACGTGACGAGCGCGTCGAGCGCCGCCTTGTCGCGGCCTGTCTCCGCCGCGACGATCTCGATGAGCTTTCGCACGATCGCGAGGTTCGGCCACTCGTTGTTGCCGCCGACGTTGTAGGTCTCGTCGCGCGCGCCTCGCTCGATGATGGTCCAGAGCGCCTCGGCGTGATCGTCGACGTAGAGCCAGTCTCGCACGTTCGAGCCGTCGCCGTAGACCGGCAGCGGCTTGCCCTCGAGCATGTTGAGGATCATGAGCGGGATCAGCTTCTCGGGGAAGTGATACGGCCCGTAGTTGTTCGAGCAGTTCGAGAGCGTGGTCGAGATGCCGTAGGTGTGTGCGTACGCGCGCACCAGGTGATCGGAGGCGGCCTTCGACGCGGAGTACGGCGAGTTCGGGTGGTAAGGCGTCGTCTCGGTGAAGGCGCCGGTCGGCCCGAGCGAACCGTACACTTCGTCGGTCGAGACGTGATGGAAGTGGACCTTCGGGTTCGCGCGCACGACCTCGAGCAGCTTGAAGGTGCCGACCACGTTCGTCTGCACGAACACGCCGGGACCGAGGATGCTGCGATCGACGTGACTCTCGGCGGCGAAATTCACGATCACGTCGATGTGGTGCTCCTGGACGAGCTGCTGCACGAGCGCCTGATCGCCGATGTCACCCTTCACGAAGCGGTAACGCGCAGGGTCGACGAACCCCTCGACGTTGTCCGGGTTGCCCGCGTACGTCAGAAGGTCGAGGTTCGTCACGGTGCCCTTGAACTCGGGCTTGCCGAAGACGTAGCGAATGAACGAGGACCCGATGAAGCCGAGGCCTCCGGTGACGAGGACGTGTTCGAGGGGACGGATGGCGGTCATGGGCTCACTCGTTTGCGAAAGGAGGCAAGGCTCTCCGCGCTTTGATCGCGGGCGGAGAGCATGGGGTCGCTGATCGGCCACTCGACGCCGATGTCCGGGTCGTTCCAGGCGAGGCCGGACTCGGTCTTCGGGTCGTAGACGCTGCTCACCTTGTAGGCCACGTCGGCGACGTCGCTCACGACGCAGAAGCCGTGCGCGAAGCCCACCGGAACGAACAGCTGGTGGTGGTTCTCGTCGTCGAGGTACACGCCGCGCCAGCGCCCGAAGGTCGGCGAGCCAGGGCGGATGTCGACCGCCACGTCGAAGATGCGGCCACGACAAACGCGGAGCAGCTTGGCCTGGCCTGGGGACGACTGATAGTGGAGGCCGCGCAAGGTCCCGCGCTGCGAGCGCGAGTGATTGTCCTGCACGAAGGTCTCGGTGATGCCGGCGTCGGCGTAGCGCGGCGCCGAGTAGGTCTCGGCGAAGAAACCCCGATCATCCTTGAAGACGCGAGGCTTGAGCAGGAGCAGGCCCGCCAGATCGAGCGCTTCGACTTCCATCTCAGCTACTTGCCGCGCCCCTCGGCGAGGAGGCCCTTGAGGTAGACGCCGTATTGGCTCTTGCCGTGAGCGTGAGCGAGCCGCTCGAGCGCCCCGTCGTCGACGAAGTTCATTCGCCAGGCGATCTCCTCGATGCACGCGATGGCCGTGCTCTGGCGCTTCTCGAGCACCTGCACGAACTGACCGGCCTCGAGCAGGCTCTCGTGCGTGCCGGTGTCGAGCCATGCCATGCCGCGAGGCATGACACGCACCCGGGCGCGCCCGCGCTCGACGTACGTGCGGTTCACGTCGGTGATCTCGAGCTCGCCGCGCGCCGAAGGCTTGAGGTCGCGCGCGATGTCGACGACGGCGTTGTCGTAAAAGTAGAGGCCGGTCACCGCGATGGGCGACTTCGGCTTCTCGGGCTTCTCCTCGATGCTCAGCACCTTGCCCGCGGCGTCGAGCTCGACCACGCCGTAGCGCTCGGGATCCTGCACGCGGTAGCCGAAGAGCTCGCAGCCGTCGAGCTCTCGGACCGCCTGCTGGAGCAGGCCCTGGAGACCCGCGCCGAAGAAGATGTTGTCCCCGAGCACGAGCGAGGAGGTGTCCTTGCCGACGAAGTCGCGGCCGATGATGAACGCCTCCGCGAGCCCGTTCGGCGCCGCCTGCTCGGCGTAGCTGAAGCTCATGCCGAGATCCTCTCCCCCGCCGAGCAAGCGCTGGAAAAGCGGGAGATCTTGCGGAGTCGAGATGACGAGCACTTCGCGGATCCCCGCCAGCATCAGCACCGACAGCGGGTAGTAGATCATCGGCTTGTCGTACACGGGCAAGAGCTGCTTCGAGACGACGCGCGTCAGGGGGTACAGTCGAGTACCGCTGCCACCGGCGAGAATGATGCCTTTCATCGAGGGAGTCGGCCTTTCACCGAGGGGTCGAATGTAGTCGGTAGCCCGTTCCGCCACAACGGGGCCCCTCGCCGATCGAGCGAGTCGCCTGGGAAAAACAACCCTCACCCGCCCGGGCGGCTCACCTCTCGGCCCTGCGCGCCCTCAGGAGCCCTGAGCGAGATCGGTACCCGTAGCGTTCGGATGTCGCGACGCCGCGAGGCGCCGCCAGGGTGCGGCGCCCGTCGACAGCACGCCTTCGATCTGACCTTCACGGCGGCCGAGCTCGCTGTCCAGGCGCCGGACGCGCGTCAAGACTTCCTCGAGCAGCCGGCGATTTCCCGCGACGAGCTCGGCGAGCATGGCCACCAGGGCAATGACGAACGCGAGCATGACGGCACCGGTGCCGACGATCAGGGACTGGACGTGGCCGGAACCTTCGCCCGACAGGAAATAGTAAAGAAACCGAATCCACGTCGCGAGACCGGCGACCAAAAACAGGATGGCCAGGCGCGAGAAGACCTGCACGGGCCGGTACATCGCGTAGGCACGGAACATCACCCCGCCCGCTCGCCGGAGGTAGTCCGGGATGGAGCGAAAAAGGCGAGATTCGCGGGTCTTCTTGTTCGTTTGGATCGTGACGTTCGCGATCGCGAGGCCGGCACGACCAGCCTGAATGACGGTCTCGAGCGTGTAGGTGAAACGATTGTGCACGAACAAGCGGAGGGCCCCCTTGCGGCTCACCGCCCGAAAGCCGCTCGGCGAATCCGCCACGTCCGTGGCCGAGAGGCGCCTCACCACTCCTGACCCCCAACGCTGGAGGAACTTCTTGATCGGCGAAAAATGGGCGATGCGCTCGGTCTGGCGATCGCCGATCACGAGATCCGCTTTACCCTCGAGGATGGGGCGTACCAACGCGGGAATGTCAGCCCCCCGGTACTGGTTGTCCGCGTCCGTATTGACGATGATGTCCGCTCCGAGACGGATCCCGGCGTCGATCCCCGCCATGAAGGCCGCTGCGAGGCCCCGGTTCCTCGGGAAGCGAATGACGTGGTGCACTCCCAACGCCTGGGCGGTTTCCGTGGTGCCGTCAGTGCTCCCGTCGTCGATGATGAGCACCTCGATCTCATCGATCCCCTCGATGACGCGGGGCAAGTCCGCGATCGTTTCCGGCAGCGTTTCACGCTCGTTGAGGCAGGGGATCTGAATGATGAGCTTCACGGATCTAAGGCTCGAAAAGGGGGCAGTGGCGATCCGTATCAGCCGACAGTCACGTCGGCAAGGCAAGGAGCCTCGCCGGGACTACGCCGGATTCGGGGGCTCACCCTTGTACGGTTTCGACCGGAGCGGCCTTCCCGGAACCAGCGAAGACTTCAAGCCGACAAAATCATTGAGGTTTCCTCCCCTACACCGCGCCCGTGCGAGGGCGGGAC
>JAEZYO010000314.1 GCA_023419055.1 Pseudomonadota bacterium
GCGGAGGCACGGGCGGCACGTCCGGTGGCGCAGGCGGCACGAGCGGCGGCGCAGGGGGCGCGGGCGGATCCGGTGGCAGCGGCGGCGGCGGCGCGTTCACGCTCACGAGCCCGAACCTCACCGAAGGCGCGGAGTTCGCCGACAAGTACACCTGCGCAGCGGCAGGCTTCAACAACAGCCTCCAGCCCGAGCTCAACTGGACCACTGGTCCCGCGGGGACGATGAGCTACGCCATCACCTTCATCGATCGGACGCTGGCGGACGAGGACAACGCGCTCGGCTACCACTGGGTCATCTACAACATCCCCGCGGCCACCATGAGCTTGCCCGAGGAGTTCAAGATGGCCTCGAGCATCGGCGCGATGGCGAACAGCGACTACCTGGGCCCGTGCCCGAACTTCGGCGGCGGCGCTGGCGAGACGCACACGTACGAGTTCAAGGTTTACGCTCTCGATACACCGACCATCACGATCACCGGCTCCGGAACGGCTGCGGTGCAAGATGCCGAGACCAAGCTCGAAGCTGACCACCTTGCCGTTGCGACGCTGAGCGGCACCTCGGACGCCTCGCCGCCCGCCGGTCCCTAGTCCTCGATCTCCTCGCCTGCACCCACGTCAGCCGTCGGGGTGCTCCTCAGCGACGCGGTCTCCCAGATCGCGACGATCACGAGCACCAGGGTGGCGAGCGCGCCGAGGACGAGCGCCGAGCAGCGCTCGGCGATGGGGATGAGCGCGAGCAAGGCGAGGATCCCGGCGACGTGCGAGAGCTGAAACCAGCCCCGCAGCGTTCGCTTGAACGAGATCACGCCGACCAGGTAGACGAGGGGGCCGCCGATCACGCTGACCACCAACTTGGCGTAAGAGTGGCCCTCGGGGTGCGAGAGCAAGAGCTCGTCCGAGACCGCGGCCAGGATGATGCCGGCCACGATCGGCAAGTGAAGGTACGTGTAAGCGAGCCGCCCGAGCGTACCCGGATCGTGGGCGCGACGGATGCGCTCGCTGCCGAGCTCCGCGCCCTTGTCGAAGTAGATCCACCACATCGCCACGCTGCCGGCGAAGCAGATCCCGAACGAAGCGAGCGTCAACGCGTTCCAGCTCTCGTCCGCGAAGGTGGCCCCCGAGAGCAACACCGACTCACCGAGGGCGATGATCACGAACAGGGCGCAGCGCTCCGCCAGGTGCCCGCCCTCGATGTTCCAATCGCTGACCTTGGAGGCACCGATCCGTGGGGCCCAGAAGCGCACGGCCGCGGAGAGGTACTCGATCACCAGCGCGGCGCTCCACGACAGGAGTCGCGTGAGGCCCTCGCTGAACGCTCCCACGAGCCAGAACGCGCTCGACGCGGCGAACCAGATCAGGATGCGAACGAAGTTCAGCCTCAGAGTCTCGTCGCTGCGCGGGATCACGAGCAGCATGAAGAGGGTCCGCCCGACCTGCATGACGCTGTAGGCGATCCCGAACACGACGCCGCGTGACTCGAAGGCTTCGGGGATCGACGTCGAGAGCGCGAGCCCCGCCAGCATCAACGCGAGGAGCAGCAAGCGCACCGGGGTGCGATCGGGATCGAGCCAGTTGGTGATCCAGGTCGTGTAGACCCAGACCCACCAGACCGACAGCATCAAGAGCCCGGTCTGAAGCGCGCCGAGCGGAGTGAAATGCGCGAGCAGCCGGTGAGACAGCTGCGTGACCGCGAAGACGAACACCAGATCGAAGAACAGCTCGAGGTAGGTGACTCGATGGTGCTCGCGCGCGCCCGTGTCTCGGAACAAGCTCGAGCGCTGCCGCATTCGGGACCCTCGGGCTCGAGAAATACCAGCGGGCTCACTCACGGCAATGCATGGTGACGCTTCGCTGCTGGAGCTGAGGGATCCCACGCTGGGCGAGCGCTTCGTCGAGACGCGCTTTCTCGCGACCGCGCGAATTCGCCGCGTCGGACCTACGTCGGGTACGAACTTCGAGGCCAAGTGAAGGCGATTCCGTCGGCACGGCAACCTGACGCCGGCATCGATAGTTTGACCTGGACCCAGATGACCGGCGGCGTGCAGGGCAAGACCGGCGCCCGACCCACGAGCGCCGGTGTCCAGAACTTCGAGAACGCCGTGCTCGATCAGGTCATGGAAAGCGGAGGCTCGGTTCGCGAAGCTCGAGGACTGCGACTGCTTCCCGCACCAGAAGGTCACGACCAAGATCACCGGCTAGGCCACGGTGAGCCGCTCCACCTTCGATTGGCCGGGCGGCGTCGTGCCGCTCTGCATCAACCAGATCGGTAACGAGAACGTCGCCCAGTGGCCAGCGCCTCGACCGCGCCTACTTGATGGACGGCGTGGACGCCGCACACCAGCACATCTGGCTCCACGAGTTCGGCCGGGGCGGTAAGCTCGGGGTCATGTCCGACCGTCCCGAGCTCCACCGCGTGAGGATCCGCTACTGCACGCAGTGCCGTTGGCTCTCGCGCGCGGCCTGGATCGCGCAGGAGCTCCTCACCACGTTCCAGACCGAGCTCGAGGTGACGCTCGAGCCGGGAGTGGGCGGGATCTTCGAGGTCTTGCTCGACGACGAGTCGCTGTTTTCGCGCGCCGAGCGGCGACGCTTTCCCGAGCCGAAAGAGCTCAAACAAAAGATCCGCGGCCGCATCGATCCCGACCGTTCGCTCGGGCACAGCGACGCAGCGGTGCTCGAACCGGAGAATGAGGGCTAGGACGATGCACGCGTACCCCCCTCAGCTCGCAGACTTCGTGCTCGATCACTGGCCCGCGACGCCGGCTCTCGACATCGACCGACGCGCCCTGGTCGAGCTGCTCTCCTGCTGCTACCAGGCGTCGCTGTCGTTCGAGGAAGGGCGCCCGGTTCGCTTCAGGCTGGGCTCCGCCCGGCCCCGCGAGGTCTCGGCGAGCGACGACCGCTTTCTGCCGCTCGAGCTCCGAGAAAAGCTGCCGCTCACCCCCGACAACTTGCGGCGCCTCAGCCCGGCCGCGCCCTTCAGCTCGAGCGTGATAGGCGTCGGGTTCGACGGCAAAGGTTGGACGATCTGGGGGCTCTTGCACACCGGCGCCGAGTGGCTCGCGCCGACCTGGGGCGGGCGCGATCGGCACCTGGCGCTCTCCTTCCCGACGGTGAACGTGCTCGGTCCGGGGCGCCTCGACGTGTACGCGGGGGCGGAGCTCGTGGCCACGCTCGAGCGCGGGATGATCGAGGCCACGACGACCGACGTCTTTACCTCGAACTGGTTACCCGCGCTGTTCCGTGCCTCTCGCCAGCGTTTCGCGGCGGCAGACGATCCCTTGAACCTGGCGGACGACGCGCTGGTGCGCGCCATCTCCCAGAGCATGGTGCGTCGCGCCATCTTCCTGATCAGGCAGGCGGGGCACGGCGGGATGATCCTGTTCGCGGAGACGGAGCTCATCCGCGAGTGCGCGATGGACGTCGCCGGGATCTTGAAGGTCAAATACTCATTTTCGGCGAGCGACGTGCGAGAGCGCTACCGCAAGCTGCTCGCCGACCTCATCGACGCCCTGGGGCCGCGTGAAGCGTCAGGGTCCGCCGATCTGCAGCGCTTCCTCGACCAGGAAACTCCGGAGGTGAACCGGGTGGAGCGCTCGATCTTCGAGATCAGCCGGCTCGTCGCCGGGCTCGCGGCCGTGGACGGAGCGGTGGTCTTGAGCAAGCGCTTCGACCTCATCGGCTTCGGCGCGGAGGTGTCCGGAGAGCTACCTTATCCGGACACCGTGTACGAGGCGCTCGACGTCGAGGCCGAGCGCCGCTCTGCCGAAGCCGCAAACTCGGTGGGTACACGTCACCGCGCGGCGTATCGCTTCGTCACCGCTCATCCCCTGGGGCTCGCCATCGTCATCTCTCACGACGGCGTCGTGCGCTTCGTCGCGAACCTGGACGGCGAGGTCGTGTACTGGGATCAGTTCTTGAACTGGTAGCGCGGCTCAGGCGAGCGGCAGGTAGAGGTCGGTCTCGAGCTCGTCCTTCGGCACCTCGGCGGGTGTGTTCTTGTAAACCTCGAAGGGGACGCCGTTGCCGAGGCGCTCTCCGCTCTGCGGCAGCCATTGCCCCATGAAGCGCGCCCAGGCGTCGCCCAGCTGCTCGTACGGACCGACGAAGGTGGTGCGCGCGTAGCGCCCGCCGGGGATCAGCTGCTCGGTGAGTCCCGCAGGTACCTTCACGTCCGCGCCGACCACGAGCGCAGCGTCGGACCGGAGCTCGCGCTCGGGCGTGGTTTCCTGATCGTCGTGATAGATCGCGAGCATCATCGGCCGCTCGTGAAAGAGGTTCAGCGGGCCCACGATCTCGCCCAGCCGGCCAAAAGCCTCGGAGATGCGGTTATAGGGGCCGATGTGCCGGACCGCGATGGTGCGTAGAGGGTCGAGCTTCTGAATTTCGACGTTCATGTTGGTTTCTCCTTTCATGAATGAGAAGGCAGCGTCATCGAGTCGTTGCGCCTGAAAATGGATGCCGGAACGCGCCGCGATCTCGATTTGAAAGAAGCGGTGGCAGCTCGGACCCGAGCGCTCGCGCGCCTGGCGGAACTCCGAAGGAGGGCGAGCGTAGCGAGCGGTGAAGGCGCGAGTGAAAGCCTCGTGGGTGTCGTAGCCGGCTTCGAAGGCGATGGTCGTCACCGGAGTGTCTTTCTCGATGAGGCAAAATGCCGCGCGCTCGAGCCGCAGCCGGCGATGGAGCTCGAGCGGTGTCTCGCCGACCATCCCGCGGAAGATGCGGTGAAAATGGAATGGCGAGAGCGCGGCCTCGCGTGCCAGGCGCTCGAGGTCGAGCGCCTCATCGAGGTTCACGACCAGGTAACGGACGGCTCGTTGGACCGCGAGCTCGTAGAAGGAGCGTGTCTCGGGCTTCACGCCGTTCGATCTACTGCGAGTTTCGCGCGCTCGCTTGACGGCGCTTGCGATTTTTTTCGATCGCTCGAGGCGGCGGGTTCGGGCACCATTGCCGCGCCATGCGCTCCTGGTTCCTGGGCTTTTTCGTCGCGTCGATGCTCGCGGCGTGCGGTTCCGACGAAATCCCCGAGGATCCGCAGCCGGAGCCCCAGCACCAGGGCAGCGGCAGCGCCGTGCTCGCGGAAGGCGCGAAGGTGCTGGACGACGCGGGGCTTCGAGCCCTCGAGAGCGCGGAGGGCGAGGAGGGGGCCCTCGAGCTCTCGTTCTCGTCCTCGAGTGAGGTGCTCGACGGCATCGCCGCAGAGGACGTGCTGATCATCGGAACGGCGGAGCCGTTGCCGAACGGCGCCCTGCTGAAGGTGGAGGAGGTGAACGCGTCCGGGCAGAAGGTCGTGCTGCGCGGTCGCGCGGCGGAGCTCGCCGAGGCGTTCGAAGATCTCCAGATCAACCTCTCTGCGGTGCTCGACGAGCCCGCGATGACATCGCTCGAATCGTCGACGCCCGGCCTCGGCACATCGCGACAGGCGCTCGGTTTGACCTTCCCCGTCGCTCTGAGCGCGGAGTCGGATGAAGGCTCCCTTTCGCTCGACGGCTCCCTGTCGCTCGATTCGAGCCTCGACTTCGAGCTCGATTTCGACTTCTCGAGCTTTCAGCTCGACGAGCTCAGCCTGAAGTTTTCGGCCAAAGAGACCTTCCTCGCCGAGCTCGTCGGACGAGGCGAGGTGAGCTTCGACGAGTCGACCACGCTCGGCTCGATCAGCTTCGCGCCGATCACTTTACTCATCCCCATCCCGGCGCCGCCAGGCATCGTTCCGGTGGTGCTGACTCCGGGCGTGCGGCTCCAGGCGGGCTTGAAGGGCAG
>JAEZYO010000375.1 GCA_023419055.1 Pseudomonadota bacterium
GCACTTGGCGCGCGCGCTATTCGCAACTGCACCGTGACGACGGCGACTACTTGTTGCTCGAGCTGCGCGACGCCGGCGGCGAGGTGCGCCTGTCACGCGAGCTTCCGCGCGCAGGTGAGTCGTGCGCGACGCTATCGCAGGTGATAGCTCTGGTCCTCGAGCGCTATTTCCGTCGATTCGAGGATCCGGAGAGCAACGCTGAACCCGACCCTGACCTCGCGACCACCTCCCCGCCGCGTGCTCCGGAGCGCGATCGCGGGAGCGCTGCGAGCGAGCGTCCGCAGGCCGCGTCAGATGCGGCCGTCCCACGGCACTCCTTCGAGCTCGGTGGACACGCTGGCACCTGGTACTCGGCGATCGCGGCGCGCTACGTCTACTCCTTCTCCGGCTCCGCGCTGTTCGCAGCGGCGGAACTCGCGATGGCTCCTGTCGCTGACGAAGAGCGTGTCTGGGAAGGTCGAGGCGAGCTGCGTCGAGGGGGCATCGAGCTCTGGGCCGGAGGTCGCCTCCGGTTAACGCCGGCGTTCGAGCTCCGTTTCGGCCCGACGCTCTCGGGGGTCGTCGAGCACGTCGCCACCTTCGAGCTCGAAAGCACGTCCTCGGCGATGCGCTGGGTCCCGTCGGCGGGGCTGCGCCTCGGCTTTACGGCCGATCTCACTCGTTCCGCTGGCGTTTTCTTGGACGCGGGCGGCAGCTACACCGTGGCGGCACTAGCGCCGGCATTTCGTGTCAGTCAGCGCGAGATTTTTACGCTGCCAGCGTTCGTGGCCGACGCGCAGGCCGGACTACGACTGGCCTTCTGACATTTTCGAAAGTTCGGAGCGAAGGTTCGAGGCCCTCCGAATCTCTGAGCTTTGCACGCTGCATGTCCATCACGCGCGCCGACCCAGGCCTTAGCCATCAGCTCGTGGCGCGCTGTGCTTCGGGCGAGACCGAAGCTTGGCGCGACTTGCATCGGAAGTACCACGGCGATGCAGCGTCGTTCTTGCGTCGCTTAGGGGTGCCCGACGGTGCGCTCGAGGACGCCTGTCAGGAAGTATTCTTGGAAGTTTTCCGATACTTGCCAAGGTTTCGCGGCGAAGCAGAGTTCCGAACCTGGCTCTATCGCATCTGCATCTCTCAAGCGAGCAGGGTTCGCCGCCGTGCGAAGACGGCGAGGCTGCTGCGGCAGCTCCTCTCGTGGCACGCCGAGGGCACGGCCGTGCTTCCCAACACGGACGCGATGGAGCACCGCGTCGAAGAGGCGTTGTCGCAGCTCTCGGAGAAGGAGCGCGTCGTGTTCGTCCTGTACGAGCTCCAAGGCGTGCCGGGTAAGGAGATCGCGCAGACCCTCGGCTGTCCTGAGTCCACGGTGTGGCGCCGTCTGCACTACGCGCGGCAGCGCTTCCGCGCATCGCTCGGCATCGGAGGCGGCAATGCGTGACGCCCCCGTCCGCCTGCTCGACAGCAGCGAGCCCGAAAGAGCGCTGCTCGCCGCCTACGCGAAGAGCACCGAGGTCACTTTGTCGGAGACGCGCGGGTGGCAGCGGCTCGAGCACCACCAGCGCGCGCGCCGGTCGCGATCGCCCCGGCTCGTCTTTGCGGTCACTGCCGTTGCGTTCGCGCTGGCTGCCGCCCTCGTCGCGCTGCGCTGGCAACCGAAGGATGAGACCATCAGCGCCGAGACAGTCGGCGCGCGCAAGCCCCGAGCCATGGCTTCGCAGGAGCCACCGGCCGTCATCGAAGCAGAGCCGCCACAGGAGGTGCCGCGATCCCCACAGCGCGCTGCCGCCAAGCCGGGACCGGCGCCGGCGTTGCTGCCGAGCAGCAAAAGCCGCGCGCTCGAGGCTGCTGTGCCGGCGCCCGAGTCCGTCGACGTGCCTTCGCCGGCTCTCTCGCCGTCGAGCGCCGCGGCGCCGCCGGTCGAGACGCCCGAGGCTCCGAACACGGAGGTGTGCGTCCAAGAGCAACGGAGCGGCCGTTACCAGCAAGCGCTCGACTGCTACGACCGCATCGGGCGCGGCTCGGGCGTCAGCGCGGAGCTTGCGCTCTACGAAAAGGCGCGGCTCGAGAACAACGTCTTCGGTCGCTATGACGCCGCGCTCAGCACGCTCGACGCACATCGCGCGCGCTTCGACGGCGGCGCGCTCAGTGTCGAAGTGAAAATGCTCCGGATCGAGACGCTGGTGCAGTCGGGACGACAAGCGGAGGCGCTCACCGAGATCGAGCGGGCGCTCTCGGGTGCCGCAGGACGCGAGCATCGCGGCGAGCTCTTGTTCTTGCGTGGCAAGGTGCTGCGTGCGCACGGTGATTGCCCGGGAGCGCTGAAGGCGTACGACGAGGCCGAAGCAGCCGGCTTGAGCGGGGCACGCCTTGCCCGAGCGCGCGAGGCGTGCGCGGGGAAGCCGTGAAAGCCTGGTGGCTAGCGCCGGTCGTCGTCTTTGCGTGCACGCCTATCGACGTCGGCGTGTCGATCTTCGAGCGCGGTGACGAAGACGGAGGCTCTGCGGGAATTGGCGACGGCGGCACGCCACCCGTCGAGCCGAGCGGCAGCGCTGGCAACGGCGAGGTGGGGGGGCAGGTTTCGGGCGGAGGCACCGACGAAGCAAGTGGAGGATCAGGCGGTGAGAACGTGTTCTCCGGCGGCGGTCGCGAGAGCGACGGTGGAGCCGGTGGTGAACTCGAAGGCGGAGCCGGTGGTGACCTCGAAGGCGGAGCCGGCGGAGCCCCACCCCTCACTGCGCCCAGTGCAGCGGTGCTCGCCTGGGAACCCTGCGTGGTCACGGCACTGCTCTCGTTGAAGAGCAACGTGTACGTCGGTTGTGAGGACGGGGCGTACTATCAAGCCTATCTCGCCGAGGCCCCAGTTTGGAACCGCTGGGACGACCTGTACGTGCACGGCACGTACGTCAGCTTGCCCGATCGCACGATCACGTCGCTAGTTTCTACGGTCGAAAACTCGGCCTCGCTCTTGATGGGCATGGTCGAAGACGTGGACGACGCTCAAGCTCCCGTCATCTTCTCGGCGTCGTACGGCGGCATTGAGGGTTGGTCGGAGCCCGCTGGCGTCTCCGGTTCCGTCCTCGGTCTCGGTGTCGCC
>JAEZYO010000482.1 GCA_023419055.1 Pseudomonadota bacterium
CTCCTGGGCCTGTTGCAGGGGGTTCGCTTCGCCGCGGGCAACGCCGCCTGGACTCTCGGGCGCAATGCCTTGAGCGCCAACCAGCCCGCCGTCGCCGACCTCGAGCGCGCGCGCTTCTGGCTGCCCGAGCACGGCCGCAGCGCGTCGCAGTACGCGCGGGCGCTGGCGCGTGCGGGACGCTTCGACGACGCCCTCGCCGCTTCCACCGAAGCCGCGTCCCTGCGCTTCGACTTCGACGACGAGGTCTTCCGGCGTGATCTGAGGGGCCGCTCCCTCGATCGCGCCGCTCAGATCGCCCAGTGGCAGGAGCTCGCGACGCGCTTCCCCGCGCTCGTCACGCCTCAGTTGCGGCTCGGCGCGCTCTACTTGCGCGGCAATGATCGAGCCGCCGCGATCGCCGCCTACGAAACCGTGCTCGCGAACCAGCAACCGACGAAACGCGCGGAGGCCGCTCGAAAGCAGGCTCGCGGCATCCTTCAGTCTCTCCTGTCGAAGCCACGACGAAAGCTGGACTGAGGCGCGGCGAAGCGCCGAGCAGGCGCGCGCCGTTCGAGCACGAAACTCGGCGGAAAACAGGACGCGTGGTTCTTTCGGTCTGACGAAAGGTGTTCACCGCACTCACCGCATACTCGTGCGATGGTGAACCCTTTGGCTTCTTGATAACTCCTCAGGTTCGGCTTGTCGCTGACGAGCCGAGCTTCGCTGGATCGGAGGTCATGGCCCGGGAGAGCCCGCCATCCGACCGGGGATGCGCACACGAGGGACTCGATGCATCTCTGGACGACGGCGCTCCAAGCCCTTTCCTTCCTGCTGCCCTCCACGCTGGGTGCGCCGGAAATCACGCCGGAAATCACGCCGGCGCCGAGCGCCCCCGTCGAAGCAGCCGCGGAGACTGAGAGCGGTGAGGCAACGCCGGCAGCCCGCGAGGCCACGCCCGCGAGCAGTGAGCCTGCACCTGCCGTGGAGCCGCCCACCACACGCTCCAGCGAGCCAGCTGCGCCATCAGCTTCGGTGCCAGCGCCTCGCGAAGACGCCGCTGCGTCGGCCGCGGAGCGCGAGCGCGCCGACGAAGAGGCGCTCGAAGCGATCCTTCCTGATCACGCGAACGTCGTCGCCGCGCTGGGGCTCTCTCTCGTCATCGGCGGCAGCGACGGCTCGAACCTCGGTGTGGTCGGTGTGCTGGACGTCCCCGTCTTTCACCCGTTTTGGCTCGGCGCGCGAGCGCGCAACGTCGGTCAGCGCACTTACATCGACATGCTGGCAAGCTACAGCGTTTGGCACGAGCGTGACGCCGGCACCGACACGGAGCTCATGACCGAGACCGTGGGCGAGACGTCGACTCATTACATCCGTCGCAGCCACGTCTACAGCCAAGCCGCCGTTCTGCGCGAAGACTTCCTCGTCAGCGTCGGCATGAAGCACGAGCACATCCGCGCCTCTGGCGAGGGGCAAGCCACGTCACTCGACGACGAGACCGGCTTTCATTCGAACGTGCTGGCGGCCGGCGTCGTCTGGACCAAAGCCACGCACGAGGGCGCCCATGATTGGTTCGAGCTCTACGGCCTCTACAACACGGACTCTGGCGGCAAGGGCTTGCAGATCCTGTACCGCAACAGCCCGAGCTTCATGCCGCGCCTGTTCGTCGGCATGGACCTCGCGTTCGTGCCCGCCACGCCCTCGAGCGAATTCTACTGGGCGTGCCTCGAATTCGGCTCCTCGCTCGAGCTTTGAGCACTACCGAAATCGCTTCGTCAATCCAAAGGGAGAGAAACCGACATGAAGAAGTCCATCCAGTCGCTGTCGCTCGTCGTCGTCCTCGCTCAGCTCCTCGTCGCTTGTGGCGGCGGCGGGAGCGCCGTCATTTCGAAGTCCCCGAGCGATCTCGCGCGCGGCGCCGAGAGCAAAGGGTGTGAGGCGCGCTCGACGGACGCCATCGCCGGCGGCAAGTACATCGTCTGTCCCGATGAGGTCTACACCGCGGCACCCATGGACGACGGCGGCGCCTTCGTGAGTTGCGACAACGCCGGCGACGACGAGTGCGCCGCGACCGCTGAAAAGCTCGCCGGAGGCTGAGCGAGCAGGCTCGAGCGCGGCTCGGCTCGAGTCCCGAAGCGACGATGCCGATCCGAGAGTCGAACATCGCGCTTCGGGACTGATCCGTCGCATCATTCAAAAGCCGGTCGACGTGCTCAGGCTGCGCTGCTCGTCGATGGCGCGGCGCATTTCCTCGAGCTTCGCCTCCGCCATGCCCACGGCGTCCGCCCCCAAGAACAAGTGCAGCGGCGGCTTCTCGGCCTCGTAGGTCGTGATGAGGGCTCGCGCGGCCTTGTCCGGATCGCCGGGCTGATTGCCGTCGATGTGCTGCACGTGCTGTTGCTCGGAGGCGCGCGCCGCGGCGTAGGCTGCGATGGGGCCCTTCGGGAACACGCGTGAACCCTCTTTGAGGAAGCTCGTCCGGAAGTAGCCGGGGTAGACGAGCGTCGTGCGAATGCCGAGCGGCAGCAGATCCTGGTAGAGCGCCTCCGTCAGGCCGGCCAGCGCGAACTTGGTCGCGCAGTACACGCCGAAGCCGGAGAAGCCGCCCACGTAGCCGCCGATCGAGGCGATGTTGAAGACGTGGCCTGCGCCGCGGGCGCGCAATGTAGGGAGCGCAGCGCGCAAGACGTTGAGCACGCCGAACACGTTGGCGTCGAAGTTGCGGCGCGCCTCTTCGTCGCTCACCTCCTCCACCGCGCCGAACTGCCCGTAGCCCGCGTTGTTGACGACGACGTCGAGCGCGCCGAAGTGCTCGACCACTCGGCTGATCGCGCGCTTCGCCGAGCCTTCGTCGGCTGGATCCATGGCGACCGGCAAGAAGCGATCGCTCGCGGATCCCACCGCCGCTGTCACATCGGCCAGGGAGCGTGAGGTTGCCGCGACGCGGTATCCCGCCTCGAGCAGCGCGCGAGTCAGCGCCAGACCCAGACCCTTCGAACCACCCGTCACGAACCAAACTCGATTGTTTTTCATGCCTGGAACCTACGGTCTCGAGGTCGAAAGGCGGTATCCCGTTCCTTTTCGGACATTGCCTAATCCTCCAACGCGCCGTAGGAACGAGCATGGGCCGAGAGTTCATCGAGACGTGCCTGCGCTTCGCCCCCGCGAGCGGCACCGGCGACACCAGCATCCCGGCGCTCAAGATCGTGCGCACGGATCGACCG
>JAEZYO010000696.1 GCA_023419055.1 Pseudomonadota bacterium
CCCGCACCGCCGCGCCGCCGGACTCGCCCAGAGGCGAGTCAGAGGACTCACGGGCCTTCCCAGCTGACGCCGCTCTGAAGCTCGTTCAACTCGCCGGCTCGGCTGTCCTCGCTGATGGGCTCCGACCTCGGCACGACCGGCAGGGTGAAGAAGAAGGTAGCGCCCTTGCCGAGCACGCTGTCGACCCAGATGCGGCCGCCCATTGCCTCCACGATGCCGCGGGCGATGTAGAGCCCGAGACCGCGCCCCTTCTTCGCCGTCTCCTTGGCCTGCCAGTAGCGATCGAAGATGTGACGGCTGAGCTTCTCCGGAATGCCGGGCCCCGTGTCGCGCACGTAGAAGCACACGGAGTTTCCCGCTCCGAGCTCCACACCGAGCGTGATGCGCCCGCCCGGCGGCGTGAACTTGATCGCGTTGCCGACGATGTTCGAGAGCACCTGAAGCACGCGCTCCTGATCGCAGAGCACCCGCCGGCTCTCCGAGCTGCCCTCTACCTCCAGGCGCAAGCCCCGGGCGGTCGCCGGCGGCGACAGGACCTCGAGCGCCTCGTCGAGGAGATCCTGCGCCTCGTGCTCGCCTTGCTCGACGAACAGGTGCCCCGCTTCGATGCTCGAGAAATCGAGCAGGTCGCCGATCATGCGGTCCATGGTTTGAACCGCGCGCGCGATGATGTCGTGATGCCGCGCGCGATCGTGTTCCGAGCTCGAGCCGGCCATGGCTCCGGCGCCGAGCATGATGTTGTTGAGCGGGCTCCGTAGATCGTGCGAGACGATCGCGAGGATGTCTTCCCGCATGCGGAGGGCCCGGCGCGCGGCTTCGTACAGCTCCGCGTTGTCGATCGCCGTCGTGGCGCGGCGCGCGATGTCGAGCGCCAGCGCGAAGTCCGTCTGGGTGTAGCGGCGTCCGGAGTCGGCCATCGCGAGGGTCAGAACCCCGAAGGTGCGCCCCCGGGTGACGAGCGGAATGCACATCAGGCTGCTCGTGCCCGCAGCCTTCGGCAGGTCTTGATTGGGCAGCGCGCCGAGATCACTCACGAGCAGCGGCTCCGCGGAGCGGAACACGCGCGCTTGGAGCGAATCCGGCCCGAGCCCGAGCACCCCGAGCGGCACGTCGGGCGAGCTTTGACGGGAATTGGCGTTGGCCGAGGACACCTCCAAGAGCTCCAGCTCTCCGAGCTCACTCGCGCTGTGCACGCAGCAAACGTCGGCCAGGACGGGCACCGTCAAGCGCGCCAAGCGGCGCAAGGTGGCGGAAGGATCGAGCGAGGAAGCCAGCGTCTCGCTCGCGTCCGCGAGGAACCGGAGCAGATCCTGGGAATGCTTGAGCTCCGAGATGTCCGACAGCGTCGTCTTGCACGACTTCACGTTGCCGTGGACGTCGAAGAGCGGAGTGCTCACGAGCTGCACGCACGACACGGCCCGATCGCGGATCGTGAATTTCACTTCGGTGGTGACGCGGACGCGCTCGTCCCAGCACCTCTGCAGGTGGGCGCGGTAGGCGCGCTTGCTCTCGTCAGCGACGAACGAGACGAGCAGTCGATCGATCAGCACCGAGCGGTCGACCCGCAACAGCGCTGACGCGGTCAGGTTCGCCGCCTGGATGCGCCCGTCCCTATCGAGCATGCAGTACGCTACCGGCGCGAGATCGAACAGGTCCGCGTAGTGGCTGCGCGACTCCTCGAGCAGCTGCTGCGCACCGCGGAGCTCGCGGTTCTGCATCTCGAGCTCGATTTGGTGCACCTGAAGCTCGTGCAGGAGCCGCTGATGCTCGTCCACCTGCTGCTGCAGGCGTGGATCCGCTTGCAGCTCCCGCAGCTTGCTGACGAGCTCCTCTTTCGACAGATCTTCGAGGTTGGGAGACACGAGCCCCTTCCGATGACGCGCTCGGATTCTAGGTCACGTCTTCTTCGAGCGAAAGCAGGACGAGGGTCGAGCTCTCTCCGAAACCAGGGATGCGACTGCCGCTCACGTTGATGGTGCGGCTGCCGATATCGGGCAACGCGTGCTCGACGGCATAGTCGCGAAAAGCCCCACCGTTCACGAGCACTGTTTTCACGACCTCCAGCAGCGGTCGATCGGCCCACTGCCCGACCCCGGATTTCCGGAGGAGCTCTGCGAGCGTCTCGTCCGGCGGCGCCCGAAAGTACTCGTAAAATGCCCGATTCGCCCAATGCACGGAGAGCCGCTGATCGAGCACCATCAGGGGGTGATCCACGATTTCGAGGAACTTGCTCGCATACTCGGCGCCGTCCTGTCGCACGAGCGTCGAACGTTGCTTGACATCGGCGTCCGAAAGGACGAGCACGGCGCCGGCAATGGCGTGCTCGATCGTGCGATAGGGCGTCACGCGCAAGAGGTAGCTGCGCTGGTCCGCGGCCTGCACCTCTCGGGTGGAGGGCGTCAGCGTTTCCATCACGTCGGCGCACAGCTGCTCGAGCCGTATGCCGCCCAAGTACTCGTTGAGCTGCCCGACCGAGCGCCCGACGTCCAGGGCTTCGAGCCGGAACAGGCGCTCGGCAGACTGCGTGAACCGCCTGATCCTGAGATCGAGGTCGGCGACGATCACGACGCCGTCGACGCCCGCGACCACGTTGTGGAGGTCGTCCAACGTCTGCTGCTGCTCCAGCATGCGCCGCTCGAGCTCGGTGTTGAGGGCGTGGAGCTCGTCGTTCGCGGTCTGTAGCTCGTCCTTCGAAGTCTCGAGCTCCTCGTTCGCGCTCTCGAGCTCCTCGTTCGAAGACTGCAGCTCCTCGTTCGCCGCGCGCAGCTCTTCGGCGACGCTCTCGAGCTCCTCCACCGTGCTCTGCAGGTACTCCTTGGTGACGAGCAGCTCCTGCTCGAGCTCGCGGATACGATCCTGCTCGTGCGACGCCCGCGACTCGAGCAGCGGCGGCGCTGGCGAGTGCGCCTCGGCGGGCGGCTCGTGGAACAGGACCAGGAGACACCGGTTCTGAGCTTCTGGATCGGTGATCGGAACGACCTCGAGCCGCACACGCCGGCCACCGGGGCTCGCCCACACGCCCGAGTCCTTGATCACGCGCGCGTTCTGCTCGAGCGCGTTCTGGATGGCTCGCCTCAAGTCGGCGTGGAGCTCCGGCCGCGCGAGCCGCAGGATGTTGAGGCTCGCGGCGCCGGGCAGCGGCTCGAGATACGGACCGGTGCGGCCGCGGAAATGCAGGATTTCCATGCGCTCGTTGATCACGACGCCGGGCGGGCCGTACATCT
>JAEZYO010000557.1 GCA_023419055.1 Pseudomonadota bacterium
GTCTGACGAACGAGCGCGCGCTTCACGGCGTCCTCGCTCGTGAAGCCGAGCTGCACGAGCGTCTCGCCCAGCAGCCGCTTCGAGCCCGCGCGGTTGTCGAGCACCGTCTGGAGCTCTTCGCGCGTGAGCGCGCCGTCGGCGACCAGGTAGCGCCCGAGCAAGAACTCGTCGCGCAGGCCGTGCCAGCTCGCGAAGTCGAGCTTGCCCTCGGTGATGTAGAGGCTGATCTCCGAGTGGCGCGTGAAGACGCTGAGCGCGCCCGTCTGACGCTGCAAATCGAGGAGCTGCAGGATCTCCGCCGTGGAGACGACGCTCACGTCGCCGGCCAGCACCTCACGCGTGTTCTCGCCGAAGGAGAGCGTGCGGAGCAGCGTCCCGAGCGGTCCCATCGTCTCGGGCGTTATCGCCTGGTGAATGGCGTACGTGACCTGATCCACCGCCTCGCGCGGGAAGTCGTCCTGGCGCGTGAGCTCCGGCATGATCAGGCGCGCGAGCGCGCCGGCGAGCTCGTCCGCCGCCTGCGTGCGGCGCAGGCCCGGGTCGTCGCTGAAGCTCGTGCGGCTCGGCCGCAGGCTCTCGATGACGGAGTCTTCGTCTTCCGGCATCGCCTCGGCTTCGGGCACCGGGCGGGCGCGACCTTCTTCCTGCTTCTTGAGCGCCGCCTCGACTACCGCGACGAGCCCGCGCGCGTCGAACGGCTTCGTGATCGCGTCCGTCGCGCCGGTCTGCTGCACGAACTGTCCGCGGATCTTGTCGCCCTTGGCGCTCATCAAGACCACGGGCAAGTTCTTGAGCTCCGGGTTCGAGCGGAGCTCGCGGCAGAACTGGTAGCCGTTCATGCGCGGCATGACGAAGTCGAGCAGCACGAGGTCCACGCGCTCGTGGACGAGCAGCTCGAGCGCGTCCTGCCCGTCTTCTGCCAGCACCGCCTCGTAGTCGCGCGCCTCGAGGATGCTCTTGACGACCTTGCGGATCGTCGGGCTGTCGTCGACGACGAGAATGCGGGCACTCATCTCCGGCCTCTTAGCGTGCAAGCCTTGAGAAAGGCGGGTCAAGGGGCCAGGGGTAGGCCCAGCGCTTTCCCCGGCTGAACGCCTGCCCAGCCGGGGAGTTTTGGGGTGTTTCGCTCAGCCGTTCTGTCCATCGCCCAAGGTGCGAATCCGGAGCTCGGCGAGCTGATGGGGGGTGACGGGGCCGGGCGCGTCGCTCATCAGGTCCGTGCCCTTCTGCGTCTTCGGGAAGGCGATCACGTCGCGGATGCTCTCGGTCGCGTTGAGGAGCATGGCGATGCGATCCATGCCGAGCGCGATGCCGCCGTGCGGCGGAGCGCCGTAACGGAGCGCCGAGAGCAAGAACCCGAATTTGCTCTGCGCCTCCTCTTGCCCGATGCCGAGCGCCGCGAACACGCGCGCCTGGACCTCGGGGTCGTGGAGGCGGATCGAGCCACCGGCGATCTCGAAGCCGTTCAGCACGAGGTCGTAGCGGTAGCAGAGCACCTTACCCGGGTCCGACTCGATGAGCGGCACGCTGTCGTCGTGGGGGCGGGTGAAGGCGTGGTGAGCGGCGGCCCAGCGCTTGCTCTCGTCGTCGTACTCGAAGAGCGGCGGATCGACGACCCACAGGAACTTCCACTGGTTGCCGTGCCCGACCTCCGGGATGAGGCCGAGCTTCTTCCCGAGGTGGACGCGGAGGTTCGCCATCACGGTGTGGACGAGCGACGCCTTGCCGAACTGGAAGATCAGAAGATCGCCCTCCTTCGCGCCCGTCGCCTCGTTGATGGCTCGAGCGAGCTCCGGGGTGACGTTCTTGGCGAGCGGCGACTGCGTCCAGGTGCCGTCCGGGCCCACCTTGGCGCGCGCGAGGCCGCCCGCGCCCATGCTCTTCGCGAGCTGCTCGAGCTTGTCGGCTTCCGTGCGCGAGAGCTCCGCGCTCTTCGGCACCACGAGCGCCTTCACGATCTCGGCGGGCAAGTCGCGGCGGTACGTCCCGTTCTTGAACTTCTCGGCGATCGCCTGGAAGAACGGGATGCCGCCGCCGTCGTGCGCGATCACGAGCTCCGTGAGGTCTATGTGCTTCATGTCGAAGCGCACGTCGGGCTTGTCGTTGCCGTAGTCGTTCATCGACTGGTCGAACTTCAAGCGCGGGAAGCGGCCGTCCGGGTAGAGATCGTGGAGGTCGATGCCGAGCGCCGCCTTCCAGATCGCGAACACCAGGCCCTCGACGGTGCGGAACACGTCGTCCTGGTTCACGAACGACAGCTCGATGTCGATCTGCGTGAACTCGGGCTGGCGATCCAGGCGCAGGTCCTCGTCGCGGAAGCAGCGCACGATCTGGAAGTACTTGTCGTAGCCCGCGACCATGAAGAGCTGCTTGAAGAGCTGCGGGCTCTCGGCGAGGGCGTAGAACTTCCCGGAGTGCAGGCGCGCCGGCACGAGGAAGTTGCGCGCGCCGCCGGGCGTGTACTTCACGAGGAAGGGAGTCTCGATCTCGAGGCAACCTTGATCGGTGAGGTAGTTGCGCGTCGCCTGGTTCACGCGGTGACGCATGCGGAGCGCGCGCTGCAGCGGCGCGCGGCGGAGATCGAGGTAGCGGTGCTCGAGCCGCACCTCCTCGCGCGTGTCGCTGTTGTCCTCGATCGCGAACGGCGGCGTGTCGGCCTTGTTGAAGACGGCCGCCTCGAGCACCTCGATCTCGACCTCGCCCGTCGCGAGGTTCGGGTTCGCGGCGCTCACCATCTTGTTCTCCTTCTTCGAGAACTGCTCGCCGCGGGAGCGCACCTTGCCGCGGATGCCGATCACCCACTCGCTCCGGAGCTGCTGCGCGACTTGATGCGCAGGTCCACCCGCCTCCGGGTCGAACACGATCTGCGTCACGCCCTCGCGGTCGCGCAGGTCGACGAAGATGAGGGAGCCATGGTCGCGTCGATTGGCCACCCAGCCGAACAGCACGACCTCCTTACCGATGTCGGAGGCGCGTACCGCCCCGCAGTCGTGGGTTCGCTTGAGCTCATCGATGAAACGGGCCACGGCAGATCCTTTCTGATACTCGGGCGGGTGTCGCCGAGGGCGGAACCTATAGCGGAAGTTCGCCACGACGCTCAATGCCACCGAAAAGTGGGCCGAATTGTCGCGACATGGCAGCCATGGCGGGTGGTACCCGAAAGGCTCGAGGACAAGCCGCCGGCGCTGCGCTCTCTGTTCGGGCACGTGGCCCTGCTGCTCCCGCTCGTCGTGGCCGTGCTCGCCAGCGCGGCCAGCAGCGACTTTCGTGACGATTTGGCCGCGGTCAGGAGCCTCGGGTTGGTCCCGCTCGGGAGCGAGGGCTGGCTCTCGACGGTGCTCGGCCAGCTCGCGGCGCTCGTCCCGGTGGGCGGCCGCTGGCTCCGGGCGGCGTGGGTCAGCGCTCTAGCCCTCGGGGTGTGCTCTCGTCTGCTCTACGAAATCGGCGTCCGGTTGCTCGCCCGGGGCGCGAACATGCCGAGGCTCGGCCCGGCGCTCGCCCTGGCCGCAGCGCTCATGACCGTGCTCTCGCCGAGCTTTCAGGCCGAAGGTTCGGTCATCGGCGGCGCGACGGTCGGCGTGGCGATCATCCTTTTGAGCCTCGATCTCGAGCGACGCTTCGCCGCGAACGATCGGCGGCGGACGGTCCTGTTCGGACTCTTGCTCGGGCTCGCGACCGCCGAGTCGCACGCCGCGGGTCTCTCGCTCTTCGCCTCCGGGGTCGCGCTCGCGCTCGCGTCACGCCGAGCGCCGGAGGTTCGCGGCGTCGCGCTGGGTGGCGCGGCGTTCGCGGCGGTGATGCTGCTCGTGACGGCGGGCGGGCTCGTCCGCTCTTACGCCCCGAACGCTCCGCTCGATCTCGGCGCCGGGCTCGGCGAGACGAGCCTCACCATGCTCGACGCCTCGGCCGCGCGCCGCACGGCGTTCGAGGCGTGGCTCGGCGACGTGGGCGTCGTCTCGTTCGGCCTCGCGCTGGTCGGCGTGGTGGGCGGCCTCGCGTCCAAGCCCCTGCGCCCGCTCCTGCTCGCGTTCCTCTCGTTCGTGTTCGCCGATCTCGCGCTCCCGGAGCAGCGCATCGGGGTGCTCGCGCCCGATCCGTTCGCGGCCACGCGGCTCTGCGCCACCGCCGCGCTCGGCCTCTTCGCCGCCGTCGGTGTGCAGCAAGTGGTCTCGTTCCTCGAGCGCGCGCGCCTGCCGTTCTCGAGGCCCGCGGCGGTGATGCTGGTCGCGTTCAACTTCACGCTCGTGCTCGGCGCTTCGGAGTCCTCGGCGCAAGCCGAAAAGGGGCAACGCGTGGCCGCCGAGAGCTTCACCGATCAGGCGCTCTCGAGCCTCGCGCCGAACAGCCTGCTGGTCGCGCGCTCCGAGGCGCTGATCCGCCGCTTGCTGGCGGCGCAGCTCCTCACCGGCGCGCGCCCGGACGTGCTCGTGGTGCCGGCGCCGCTGCTCGAGCGCGGGGGTCTCAGGCGTCGCCTGCTCGCGGTCGAGCCCGAGCTCGGGCCGCTCTTGCGTGAGATGGCGCTCAAGGGAGAACCCGGCGAGTTCGCGCTCTCCGAGCTCTCCGACGCGCGACCGCTGTACGTCGAGTTCGACCCCGAGTGGGACTCGCGCCTGCTCGCGCACCTCGGGCCGCGCGCGTTCTTCATCCGCTACTCGCCGCATCCGCTCGGTCACTCGGATCGCCGCGTGGCGCTCCAGAAGGGCGAGGAAGGGCTCGAGCGGGTGATGGCGGCGCTCGGTGACGATCCCTCCGAAGAGCGCGCGACGCGCGCCGTCGTGATCGCGCTATTGCGCGAGCGCGCGCGGCTCTTCGACGCCGTCCGCGACACTCAGGCGCTCTCGCTCTCTCTCGAGCGCTTGGCCGTGCTCGATCCTCAAGATTCCGTGCTGCGTGAGCTCTCTCCGAAGCTGCCGCGGCGCGTGGCGGACGTGACGAAGCGCTGAAGTCGAGCCGCCGCTGCTACTCGTACTTACACGTTTGATCCGGCGCAGATGAGAAGTGCTTAATCAGGCTCGCTGGCCAACCGTTGCCCGAGTGGCCATGAACGAGCGCGCCCCGAGCCCCAGTCATCCTCCCCGTTCACTCCCTCCTCGCTTGCTCGCCATGACGCTCGACGCGTCCTTGCGCGTCAAGGACGTGCAGGCGCCGCTGTCGCAAGACCTGGTGGGCCGGGTGCTCACCGAGCTTGATTCCGGCAATGCCGAGGCGGCGCGTGAGCTCGAGGCGATCGCGCCGGGCAAGCTCGTCGCCGTCGACGTCAGGATCGGCGATCACGAGGTGTTCCGCTGCAGCGCCGAGCGGCGCGAGGGAGAGTTCTCGCTGCGCGGGGTCGAGGTGAGCGACCTCTTGCGAGAGATCGAGCTGTCCGCGATGGTGATCGAGAACGCCGCGACCGGCATCTCGATGATCGACGAGAGCGGTCACTACCTGTTCGGCAACGCCTGGTACAGGACGCGCATCGGGAGCCCGCGCGAGACGCTGCGCGGCACGCACTTCCTCGAGAGCGTTCAACCAGAGGTCCGGCAGTTCGCGGCCGACGATCACGTCGAGTTCTTCAACGGTCGCCCGACGCCTCCCCAGGAGTGGACCACCACCAGCACCGACGGCAAGCTCGTCGATCTGCGCATCGACTCGCTCTTGCTGGATCGGCCGGGCCTCGGCCGCTTTCGGCTCGCGACCTTCAGCGACGTCACCGTCCAGCGCAGCCGCGAGCGGAAGCTGCTCTTGTTCGAGCGCGTCCTCGACAGTGCGCCGCTCATCCTCTTCGCGCTCGACAAGGACGGCAAGACCACGCTCTCCGAAGGCAAGGGCCTGTCGAGCCTGGGGACGAAGCCGGGCGAGTGGGTCGGTCGCAACGGGCTCGAGGACTTCAAGCACACCGAGGCGTTCCCTCACCTGCAGCGCGCGCTTGCCGGTGAGGAGCTCAGGGCGAGCGTCTCTCTGCCCGGGCCCATCTTCCACGACATCTGGTACGTGCCGATCCGCGGCCCGCTCGGCGAGCCCGACGGGGTCATGGCGCTCGCCATCGAGACCACGAACGAGCGCCTGATCGAGCTCGAGCTCCGCGACAAGCTCGCCACCATCGAGAAGCAGCGCGAGCGCATCGAGCTCTTCGATCGCGCGCTCAACACGGCGCCGCTCGTGCTCTGGACCACCGACGATCAGGGTGTCTTCACGCTCTCGGAAGGCAAGGGCCTCGAGCTGATGGGGCTCGCGCCCGGCGAGGCGGTCGGCCTGAACGCGCTCGAGATGTTCCGCGGCGCTCCGTCGGAAGCGCACCTGCGCGGCGCGCTCGCGGGTCAGTCGAGCACGATGGTGGCGGAAGCGGCACCGGGCGTCTTCTTCGACTCGTACTACATGCCGCTCACCGACCACGCCGGGCGCTCGATCGGGTCGATGGGGCTCGGCATCGACTCGTCGAACCGCCTCCGCACCGAGCGCGAGCTCCGCGACAAGCTCGAGCTCATCGAGCGACAGAGCGCGACCATCCGCGCGCTCGCGACCCCCATCATCAGGGTCTGGGACGAGATCTTGTGCCTGCCGGTCATCGGCACCGTCGACAGTCAGCGCACCGCCGACATGATGACGGGGCTGCTCGAGAGCATCGTCGCCGAGCAGGCGCGCTACGCGATCGTCGACCTGACGGGCGTCGCCGTCGTGGACACGACGACCGCGGACCACCTGATCAAGCTGTTCAAGGCGGCGAAGGTGCTCGGCGTGGCCGGCGTGCTCTGCGGCATCCAGCCGGCGGTCGCGCAGACGGTCGTGGCGCTCGGCATGGATCTCGGCGACGTGGTGACCATGCGCACCCTGGAAGAGGCGCTCAAGTGGTGCATCACGGACAACAACGCGCGCGTCGAGCGCACGCGACGCAAGAACGGCGCGCGGCTCGCGTCGCGCTCGGGAGAGTGAAAAGTCATGTCTTCTCCCATTCGAATCCCCGTCATCAAGCTCTACTCGCACCTGATCGTCCCCATTCAGGGGCTGCTCGGTGACGGCGTGATGGAAGAGCTCAGCGAGCAGGTGTCGAGGCGCATCGTCACCGACGGCGTCACCGGCCTCATCATCGACGTGTCGGCGGTCGACGTGATGGACAGCTACGTCACGCGCGTGGTCCGCGACCTCGCGCTCACCGCGCGCTTGATGGGCGTCGACACGGTGGTCTCGGGCATGCAGGCGAACGTGGCCATCACCATCATCGAGATGGGCCTCGAGATCCCGGGCGTCACCACGACGCTGAACCTCGAGCGCGCGCTCGAGCACCTCGACCAGTTGCACGACGAGCGCGACCGGGAGGGGTCTCCGTCCGAGGCTCCAGATGGCGAATCGTGACAGCGCGAACGCCGCGGTCGAAGTCCTGTCGCGGTACTTCTCTCCGCCGCTCGCTTCCACGCTGCTGAACATCACGCTCAGGCGGGAGCAGCTCGGCTCGTCCGAGCTCGGGACCGCCGGCGCGAGTCGCCTCGCCGACGCGCTCGAGCGGACCTTGCCGTCCTACCTCGGCGAGCCCGAGAAGCGGAGGGCTTGCGTGGCCGATTTGCGGCGCGCCCTCGCCAGCACGGAGCCGCTCGTGCAGCGCTCGAACGGCGGCGGCTTCCAGCGCTGCGGCGAGTTCCCGATCGTGCGTGAGAGCGATCTGCACGACCTCACGGAGACCCTCCGAAACCTCTTGCGCGACACCGGCTTCAGCGCGCTCGATCAGACCAAGTTCCTCACGGCTGCCTCCGAGCTCGTGCGCAACATCCTTCAATACGCGCGCACCGGGCACGTCAGCGTCTCGCGGCGCCTGCGCTCGTCGACCGAGCGCGGCGGGCTCGAGCTCATCGCGAGCGACTCGGGGCCCGGGATCAGCGACACCGGGCACGTGCTGAGCACTCAGTATCGCTCGAAGAGCGGCATGGGCATCGGCCTCAAGGGGGCGCGGCGGCTCGTCGACGAGTTCGAGCTCGAGTCGCAGCTGGGCCGAGGCACGCGCGTCGTGATCAGGAAGTATGCCTGAGCCCGCGGCCCCGCGGATCGCGCTCGAGGTCGGCAGCGCGGTCAAGCCGTACCCCGGGGAGTTCGTCTCGGGTGACGTGGCGGTCAGCACCGGTACGCGCCGCGGGCGCCTGGTCGCGTTGATCGACGGCCTCGGTCACGGGCCCGGGGCCGCCGACGCGGCGGGTCGTGCCGCGGACGCGTTCAGCGAGCACGCCGATCTGCCGCTCGACGAGCTGTTCGCGGTCGTGCACCGCGCGCTCCGCGGGACGCGTGGAGCCGTGGCCTCGGCGGCGTCGTTCGACGTCGAGACGCAGAGCTTCGAGTTCGCGGGGGTCGGCAA
>JAEZYO010000801.1 GCA_023419055.1 Pseudomonadota bacterium
TTCGGACGAAGACGAAGACGCTTCGGACGAAGACGAAGACGAGAAATAGGCTCGAAATGCGCGCAGGGGGGCGGGGCTCCCGGGACGGCGCCGGCAGTGATATACGCCCGGCTCAGGCCTCATGGCTCGAGACCCCAACTCCGATCCGCAGGGCGCGCCAGGCGACGATTTCGACGAGAACGCGGCGCTGGAGGCGATCGTCCTCGGTACCGCGTCCGAGACGGGCGAGCAATTCTTCCAGGCCCTGGTGCGGAACTTGGCGGAAGCGCTCGGCACCGCGGGCGCCTGGGTCACCGAGTACTTCCCGGATCGACGTACTCTGAAGCCCGCGGCGAGTTTCATTTTCACCGCGGCTCGCGCTACGCCGTCGAGTATCTCGGTTACGATCCAGAAGAGCTCGCGCAGGTCCCCGAGCTATCGGTGTCGCGCTTCGCGGGCGTCGGCAACCCTCATCGCATCGGCGTGATCGAGTCAGGCGAGAGCGTGCTCGATCACGCTTGCGGTGGCGGGACCGATCTTCGCATCGCTGCACGCAAGGTCGGGCCACGCGGCAGAGCGCTGGGGTTCGAGATGACACCCGCCATGTGCGACGTGGCTCGCCGCTTGGCCGAGCAGAGCGGGCTCGGCGGGCGCGTCCAGATTCGCCAGGCGCTCTTCGAGTCGTTGCCGGTTCCGGACGGCAGCGTGGACGTCGTGATCTCGAACGGCGTTCTGAACCTCGCGCCCGACAAGGACGAGGTCCTCCGAGAGATCCTCCGGGTGCTCGCGCCCGGAGGGCGGCTCTTCCTCTCGGACGTGGCGGTGACCCGGGAGCTCAGACTCGGAGCGCGGAGCGATCCTCGCGCTCTGGGCCGCGTGCATCGGCGGCGCGCTCAACGCGGGCTCGGGAGAAGGTGTCGCTCGAGCTCACGCCCCACGGCGTGAACTTCTTCGCGCGGAAGCCGAGTTGAGCGAGCGAGCGGGGTGAGGCGCTAGTCGCCCTTCTTCTCGGTCGCTTCCTTCTTCTCCGAGCCGGGATCGGCGTAGCGCGCCGCAAGCTCCGCGACCTGGTCGAAGAGGGCCGGGTGCTCGAGGAGCTTTCGCACGATCTCCCAGAGCTTGGGATCGTTCAGCCGCTGCATCCCGACCTTGGCTCCGGGCTTCGCCTTGGGAACGCGAGGAAATGCCGCGGCCCCCTGCGCCTTGAGCTTCTGCATCGCGTCGACGTAACGCTTCGTCGGGAAACGTTCGCCGGCCTCCCAGGCCACGATTTCCTTCTGTTCCACGTCGAGGGCCTGGGCGAGGTCGCGTGCCGTCACCTTCAGGTCCTTTCGAAGTTGCTTGATGTCCTCGGGCGACACGATGGGCGACGGTACCACGCCGAAGGGACGCTGACGAAACTCCGCAACCCGGTGTGCGTTCGGGCCGACCCCCTGGACGTGAGGACCATCGTACGTTCGCGCTCTGGGCTGGCTCTGCTTCTCGGCGGGGTTTTCGGCTGCGGTTCCGAGTTGCCGTCGCTCCCGCCGGAGAGCAACGTCGAGCTTCAGATCGAGCCTCCGGCGGAGCTCGACGCGGTTTCACCGATCGTGCGGTTGCGGGTGCCCGGCGGGGCCGCCAATCCGGCGACGCTCCGGCTCTTTCGCGACGAGCTCAGTGACTATCACGTCGGACGCTTGAGGTCGGGCGAGCTCCCCGCCACGCTCCTCGAACGCGAGCTCCCGACGCTTTCGTGGAGCGACGGGCACGGCTCGAGCGTGAGGCCCCTCGGCTTACTCGAGCCAGGGCCCTACACTCTCGCGAGCCCCGAGCTGGGCGCCATCGGTACGATCCAGGTCGGCAGCGCGACCACGATTCCGCACTATCGCCGCCTCTGGCCGCCGGCGGAGACGGCGGGAGTAGGGGCCGCCTATTGCGGAGAGCCCGCTACGCTCTCGGAGGTCGAGATCGTGCTCGAGCCCCTGGGGCCGTCCGCCAAACTGATCCCCGGTCTCGGGTCGGAGCGGGCGCTCGCCGATCGCTGCCTTTCCCTCGAGCTTGCCTCGGAGCTCCCGGCGGGCCTCTGGCTCTTACCTCCGACCACGGGCGAAGTCGCGCTGGACCCTGAGCCGCTCTTCGCGGTCGCGAGCGATGCGCTCGAACCCACGCCCTGCACCGAAGCCGAAACGACGCTCGGCGGGGGGTGCGCTCGGGTCTCGGATGACAGCCTCGAGCTGCGTGCGAACGGAGCGCTCCTCTGGGTCTTCGTGGAGCCGGCGACGGCTGCCTTGACGACGAAGCCGTTCGAGCTCACTCGCGTGGGCGGGCTCGAGCCGGACCGCGAGCTCCGCTTCAAGGGCGAGACGATCGATGCCCGAGGAACAGGAACGAGCTTCGACCTGCGGCTCCGCACCGAGAAGGCGCGACCGCGCGTGGTCCTCAACGAGGTGCTGGCGAACGCCAACGGCGCCGAGCCTGCGATGGAGTGGATCGAAATCACGAACGCGGGCAGCGCTTCGGCAAACCTCGAGGGTTATCGACTCGAGGACTCGGGAGGCAGCGTGCTCTTGCCCTCGCTCGAGCTCGCGCCGGGAGCGTTCGCCCTGCTCGTGAAGGAGGGCTTCACGCCGGATTCTGGGACGGACGTGCCGCCGCTAGAAGGGACGCGGATCCTCTACTTGCCGTCGCTCGGGAAGAGCGGGCTCTCGAACAGCGGCGAGCTCCTGCGTCTGTATGACGCGAGCGACGAGCTCGTCTCCCAGGTCCCCGCCTTGAAGGCGCCGGGCGCGGGCGTGAGCGTGGCTCGTAAGACGCCGAACGCTCCGGATCAGGAGGCTTCGTTCGGGCGCCACGCACCGCCCGGTGCGTCCCCGGGCGGGCCGAACGCGATCGTGGAGTGAGGACTGAACCTTTGGCTCAAGTGCCGGAGATGGTCATCGAGCGAACGCGGAACGTCGGCGCCGCAGTGGAGGTGCGAAGCACGAGGTCGCTCCCCACCGCGTCGATGCTCTTCAGCATCGCGTCCAGGGTCGAGGAGATGGTGATCTCGCTCACCGGGAAGGAGAGCTTGCCGTTTTCGATCCAGAAGCCGGAAGCGCCGCGCGAGAAGTCACCGGTGATCGGGTTGAAGCCGAACCCCATGAGCTCGGTCACGTAGAGCCCGCGCTCGGTGCTCGCGATGATGGCGTCCGGCGTGAGCGAGCCGGCCTGCAAGATGAAGTTCGTGGTGCTGGCGCCGATGCTGCCGCCGCCGCGGGACGCGGAGGCCGTCGACTCGCGACCCATCTTTCGCGCGCTGTACGAGTCGAAGAGAAACGTCTTGAGGACGCCCTTTTCCACCACCCGGTTCACCCGCGAGCGCAGCCCTTCGCCGTCGTACGGGCGCGACCCGGGCGCCTTGGGGATCAAGGGATCGTCGACGATGTCGATGCTGGGCGCGGCGACCTCGGTGCCCTCGCGATCGAGCAGGTAGCTGGCGCGCCGGAACAGCGAGCCGCCGAGGATGCAGCCCGCGAAGCTGCCGACGATGCTGCGCGCGACGTCGGGATCGAACACGATCGGAGCCTCGGTGGTCGCGATCTTCCGAGCGCCGAGCTTACCGATGGTGCGGCGAGCCGCTTCCTTCCCCACGCTCTCCGCGTCTTCCATCAACGCGAGGTGACGATGCCCGGTCCAGTAGTGGCCGCGTCGCTTCTTTCCTCCGTCGTCCTCGGCGACGGGCGCTACCGAGAGCGACGCGTAGGAGCCGTGGAGGAGCCCCGAGAAGCCGCTCGAGAGCACGAGCGCGCTCACGCCGTCGGTTCGGGAAAAGCTCGCGCCTTCGCTCAACGTGATGCGCGGATCGAACGCGAGCGCTGCGGCTTCCGCGCGGGTGGCGAGCGCGATCGCCTTCTCGGCGTCGATGGAGCCGACCGACGGATCGAAGAGCTCGAGATCCAGGTGCGGCGGCGCGCACAGCAGCGACGGATCTGCGGGGCCGGCGAAAGGATCCGGCTCACTGAGCTCGACGAGCGACAGCGCGTCCTCGACGCAGCGCTCGATGCCGGCATCGCTGAGATCGCTCGTGCTCGTGATGGCGACGCGCTGGTTCTTGAGGACACGCAGCGAGACGCTGTGGTGCCCGGCCTCTTCCACGAGCTCCGGCTTGCCGAGGCGCACCCGAACGCTGAGCTCGAAGCCGCCGCGCGCGCTGGCTTCGGCCACGTCGGCGCCGGCCTTTCGCGCCCGCTCCACCACGCGTCCGGCCAATTCGGTGAGGTTGTCTGAGGATCGCTGCATGAATTGCTCCCGGCTCATTCGGCGCGCCCGAGCCGGCGGATCGAAAGAGCTGTGTAGATCGCGGCGGCCGAAGTCACCAGCACGGACCACAGCACCGCCCATCCGAGCGAGCTCCCGGCCAGACGTTCGACGCCGAAGTCGCCGTGAAATTGCGCATACGTGGCCCGGACCGCCAGGCGCTTACCGCCCACCAGCGCCACGG
>JAEZYO010000842.1 GCA_023419055.1 Pseudomonadota bacterium
CGGCGGCCGGCCCGACTGGGCCGATCCGCTGGGCGCGACGGTCGAACGATCCACGCCGAGCTTCGAGGATGATCGACCGATCCTCGAGACCATCAGGGCCTGGCTCGCCGCGGCGCGCGCGCTCTTCTCCGGCGAACCAGAGCTCTACGCCGAGCGCGGCGACGATCTCGTGGCGTCGCTCGAGCGCCATGGCCAGCTGCGCTCGGCGGTGCTCGCGGAGGTCGAGCTCGTGACCGCGTGCGCCGCGGTCGGCGCGGACGAGCGCGCCGTCGTCGCGGCCAGGCGCGCGATAGAGCGCGCCGAGAGCACTAACCTGACGAGCTACGCGGAGCGAGCGCGGGCCCACCTCGCGCTCCCGCTCGCCCGGAGCGGTGATCTCGCGGGCGCCGAAGGGGTCGCTCGAGCGGCTCGGGACGCCGCGGTGGCGGCGAGCGACCGCGTCACCGAGGCGCGCGCCCGAGCGAGCCTCGCCGCAGTGCGTTGGCTCGGCGGCGACATCTCGGGCGCCGAGCTCGAGGCGCGCGAGGTGCTTTCGAACGAGGCGTTCCCGGCCGGCGTGCGCGCGGACGTCTCGGCGATCCTGGCTCGCGCTCCCGAGCGGATCTCGCACCCCGGCTTGCGGGCCGTTTTTCGGCCCTCCGACGGTTCGAGCTAATTTCCGCGCTGGAAAGCGCGCCCTGATATCCTCTCCCGTTCCTTTTCGGAGGCACGGATGGCTCGAATCGATCTCAAGAGAGCACGCACGACGGAGCTCGACGCTGCGCGCGCTGCGGACGATCTCCTCGCGGAGCTCGGCGGAACCACGCCGAAGCTCGTCACGATGTTCGCCTCTTACGGCCGCGATCAGCGAGAGTTGAACCGCGCGCTTCGAGAGCGGCTGCCGAAGGAGACGCGGCTCATCGGCGCGACCACGGGGGGCGAGGTCGACAACGGCGGCATCCATCGCAACAGCGTGGTGCTCTCGGCGCTGAGCGGTGACTTCGACGTCGGCATCGGTCTCGGCAAGGGGCTCACCGACGACGCGATTGGCGCCGGAGCCCGCGCGATGGCGCGCGCCTGCGAGGAGCTCGGCGTGCGCGCCCAGGACGCCGATCCGCGGCGCCACGTCGGTCTCGTGATCGACGACGGCTTCCGCTCCAAGAAGGAGGAGCTCTTGCTCGGCATCCTCGATCGCAACCCTGCGCTCACCCTCGTGGGTGGAGGGGCGAACGCGGACATGCCCGATCCCTCGCAGTTCTCACCGCTCCTTCACGTCGACGGCGAGGTGGTCGGCGACGCGACGCTGCTCGCCCTGTTCCGCACCAACGCGCCGTGGGGCGCGCTGCGTTCGCACTGGTACGAGCCGACCGGCGAGACGGTGACCATCACCAAGGTGGACGAATCCTGCACGCGGGCGCTCGAAATCGACGGCAAGCCCGCCGCGCGCCGCTACGCGGAGCTGCTCGGCGTAGGGGTCGACGAGCTCGAGTTCGGCAAGCCGAGAGGCTTTGCTCGAAGGCCGACGGCGCTCAAGGTCGGGCGCGAGCACTTCATCCGCGCGCCGTGGAAGCCGCTCGAGGACGACTCGATCGTGTTCGCGAACCTGATCGACGAGGGCTCGGAGCTCGAGCTCATGAGGCTCGGCGACATGGCCGCGGCGACCCGGCGCTTCTTCGAAGAGGAGCTGCCGCGCCGCGTGCAGAACCCGTCGGCCGCGCTCCTGTTCCACTGCACGGCGCGCGACTGGTACGCGCGCACGATGGGCGCGATCGACGACCTCGAGTCGACGTTCCAGAGCGCTCCGCCCGCGGCGGGGTTCAACGTCTACTTCGAGATCTATTCGGGGTTCCAGATCAACACCACGCTCACGGTGCTCGCCTTCGGGCAGAACGACGAGTGAAGATGCGTAGCGTCCTCCTGATAGGCTCTCCAGCAGACACGGAGCTCGCGGCGGCGGAGCTCGCGCGACAGCTCCCCGACGTCGCCGTCGTGAAGGCCGCGAACCAGGGCGAGCTCGAGCGCGCGCTCGAGGGCGCTCCGGACGCGGCGCTGCTTTCGGTCGGAGAGAGCGGGCTCGATTTCGGCGCGGCGCAGCGGATCTGGCGCTCGCGAGGGCTCGCGCTGCCATGCGTGGTGCTCACGCGCGAGAACGACGACGAGCTCATGCGCTCCGTCATGAGCATGGGCGCGGCCGACTACGTGAGCCTCGATCGGGCGGCGCGGCTCGGTCCGGCGCTCACTCGGGAGCTTGCTCGCGCCCCGGGGCCCGCGCGGGCGCGGACGCGCGACTCCGCGGGTCTGTTCGAGGCGATCGTCGACGGCCTCCCGCTCGTGCTGTTCGTGAAAGACGCCGTCGAGCTCCGCCTCTGCGCCGTCAACCAGGTCGCGGTCTCGGTCCTGGGCGCCCAGAGCCGGGAGCAGATGATAGGCCTGCTCGACCACGAGTACCTGCCGAAGGAGCAGGCGGAGGCGTTCGTCGCCGACGACCTCGAGGTGCTCGCGAGCGGGAAGCCGAAGGCCATGGAGGAGCAGGCGAGCCCGGCGGGCGTTCCGCGCTGGTTTCGCACGCGCAAGTTCCCGATCTCCGACGCCGCCGGTAACCGCTACGTGGTGGGCGTGACGGAGGACATCACCGCCGAGCGCGAGGCACGCGAGGCTCTGAGCCGCTCGAAGGCCGAGCTCGAGCAGAACCTGGTCGAGCTCAAGAAGTCCCGGGCGGTGTCGGCGCGGACGCTCGCGAGCTACCAGCAGCGCGCGCTGCAGATGGAGATCATCCGGCAGCAGAACGAGGATCTGGATCGGCTCGCCCAGGATCTCGCCCGCGCCAAGAAGCTGGAAGAAGAGCGCGCCCGCGAGATCGAGAGCGCCGCGCGCCTGAAGAGCGAGTTCCTGGCGAATTTCTCGCACGAGATCAGGACCCCGCTAAACGGCATCCTGGGCTACTGCGAGCTCTTGATGCGCGAGGAGGGCTCGCGGCTCACCCCGCACGGCCGCCGCGACCTCAGCGTGGTCAAGGCCAACGCCAAGACCCTGCTCGCGCTCATCAACGACATCCTCGATCTCTCGAAGATCGAAGCCGGCCACGTCGACGTCGTGCGCCAATCGACCGAGCTTCGCCCCATCGTCGACGAGTGCATCGCGACCGTTCGGGAATCTCTCCAGAGCAAGGAAGTGGAGGTTCACGCGAACCTTCCTCTCGACGTGCTCACGATCGAGACCGACCCGCTCAAGCTGCGCCAGATCTTGCTGAACCTGCTCTCGAACGCCGCGAAATTCACGGACACCGGCGAGATCGTCGTCGAGGCGCAGCGTGACGGCGACGCGCTCGTCCTCTCGGTCGAGGACACCGGGTCGGGGATCCCCGCCGACCAGCTGCCGTTCGTGTTCGAAAAGTTCCGGCAGGTGGACGGCTCGAGCACGCGCAAGGTGGGCGGCACCGGGCTCGGCCTCGCGATCGTCCACGAGCTCTGCCGCGTGCTCGGAGGCAGCGTGACGGCGTCGAGCGTGCTCGGCCGCGGCTCGGTGTTCCGCGTGCGCCTGAACAAGGCCTTCGTCTCGACGGACGCGGCGACCACGATCCAGACTTCGCGCGGCTCCGATCGCTTCGACATCATGCCCGGCACGGTCGTGCTCGTGGTCGACGACGATCCGCTGATCCACCAGCTTCTCAAGGCGGAGCTCGAGCGCGAAGGCGTGCACGTGCTGCTCGCGAGCGACGGCGTCCAGGCGCTGAAGCTCTCGCGCGACCACCTCCCGACGGCGATCGTGCTCGACATGTACCTTCCCAAGCTCGACGGGTGGGCGGTGCTGGCAGAGCTCAAGAGCGATCCGACGCTCGCGCGGATCCCCGTCATCATCATCTCGGTGGAAGAGCAGCGCTCGCGCGGCTTCTCGCTCGGGGCGTGCGAGTACCTGGTCAAGCCCTTCGAGGCTTCGCGGCTGGTCGACGTGGTGAGCCGCTCGGTGGGCGCGGAGCGCGGCGAGGTCCTGGTCGTGGACGACGACGCGGCGACTCGCGAGCTCGTGTGTCGCGAGCTCCGCGCGGCGGGCTTCACCGCGGCCGAGGCTCGGAGCGGTGAGGACGCGCTCGTGCGCGCGCGCGTGACGCGACCCGCGTTGATCGTCCTCGACCTCGTAATGCCGGGCATGAACGGCTTCGAGGTTCTGACCAAGCTACGCTACGAGCAGATCTTGACGCCCGTCTTGGTGCTGACCGGCAAGACGTTGACCTCCGCCGAACAAGCGATTTTGCGCGAGGGCATGGCCGCGGTCGTCCAGAAGAACGGCGTCTCGATCGAGCAGATCGTGAGCGAGGCCAAGCGCCTCTTGCTCGACCGGCGCGATTCGAGCGTCACCAAGCTGCCGCGCGTCCTCTACGTCGAGGACTCGGCGCAGAACCGCGACGTGGTCCGGCGCTACCTGGCGGGGATCTTCGAGGTGATCGAGGCCGAAGACGGCGAGCACGGGCTCGACCGCGCTCGTCGCGACACGCCCGATCTCATCCTGATGGACCTCTCGCTCCCTCGGCTCGACGGGTGGGAGGCCACGCGCCGGCTCAAGGCGGGCCCAGAGGCGGTCATCCCCGTCGTTGCGCTGACCGCCCACGCGAGCCGTGAAGATCAGGCGCGCGCCCGCGCCGCCGGGTGCGACGGGTACCTGACCAAGCCCGTCGATCGCGACGTCTTGATCAACACGATCAAGAAGCACCTGGCGAGCGCCAAGCGCGCGAGCGAGCGTCCTCCAGGCTAGAACTCGTACTTGTACTTGCCGGCCACGGCGAGCAGGCCGAGGAGGTAAACGCTCTCCTGGTAGTAGCGGTACTGCCCGCTCTGCTGCGCGACGTTCCAGAGGTTCTCGACGTAGGTCGCCTTGTTGGCAGCGTCGGACGCGAGAGCACCGGCGGCGAGCGTCGCCGTGAGCGCCGTCGAACCGCCTCCGGACGGGTTCGAGCCGTCGACGTGGAAGAGCGCGCTCGACACGTTGTTCGTGCCGAGGTGGTTCGCGAAGAAGGCATGGTACTTCTCGACCTGGGCCTTCATGTTCGCGTCCTGGCTGAACCAGGCGTAGTCGATCGCCATGTTCATCACGACGCGCCACGCGTCGTACTTGAACTGATCGTGCCCGTCGCCCGCGGAGGCCGTGGTGGGTGAGCCACCGAAGGTCGCGTAGTCCGAGTGCAGGCCGGTCGTGTCGTGGGCCGAGTCCACGAGGAACCCGCGGCTCTTGGTCGCGAGCGATTTCCATTTGGTCGCGTCGCCTGACGGGCCGTAGAGGGCGAAGAGCTCGTAGAAGGCGGGCAGGTGATAGCTCGGGTCGGTGAAGTTGTTCGAGCCCCCGTAGGGCACGAACACGACCATGTTCTGCGAGGTGTGGATGATGGGAAAGCGGCTGTCGCCCGTCGCCGTGTTGTGCAGCATGGCCGCCGAAATGTTGTCGGCCTCCTGCTTGTAGTTCACGGCGCCGGAGCTGCCCCAGCGTTGATCGGCGAGGTAGAGCGCAGCAGCGAAATATTCGTCGCCGTCGGGGGCGGGAACCGTCGTGCTGCCGAAGTTGACGGTGCTGCCGCTCACCGTGCCCTGCCACCTGAAGTAGTAGCGCCACGCGGTCGTCCCCGTGTTGGCCGGGTACTGCATGTAGGTCTTGGCGAACTTCCAGAGCTTGTCGAACTGGGTCTGCATGTCCATCTGGACGGCGACCATCATCCCGTACGACATGCCCTCGCTGCGGATGTCGTTCGAGTCGGCGGCCCAGATGAACGCCATCGAGCTGTCGTTCGGGATCTCGTAATAGCAGCGGTAGCCGGTGCTCAGCGTGGGCGTGTTCGACTCTCCGGTGCCGATGCCGAAGAAGCGATTGACCGCGGTCGTGACCTTGTCGTCGACTTCCTCCTGGCTCTTGCCTAGGTGCACGGCGAACAGGTTGTCGGGATCGACCGGCGTACTACCGCCGCTTCCGGCGCTGCCCGACGCACCACCGCCCGCGCCTCCATTCGCGGAGTCACCGCCGCTTCCGGCGAACCCGCCGTTTCCGGCGAACCCACCGTTTCCGGCGAACCCACCGTTTCCAGCGAACCCACCGCTTCCGCCGAGCGCGCCGCTACCCGACGCGCCTGCGCTCGCCCCGCCGAACCCACCTGTCCCGACACCGCCCGCGCCCGGCGTGCCCCCGCTCGCGTTACCGCCGGCTCCGGCGGAGGCTCCGCCGCTCGCGCCAGCGCCAGCGTAGGGGTCGCTATTGCCCGCAGGCGAACACGCCGCGAGCGCGACGATCAGGGAGAGTGGCGCGAAACGACACGGAGAACGGCGGGAGCTCATGAACGTCCTGGAAAGAAAGGGGCCCGCTCGGAGAAAGCGGCGTGTGGAACCGGTTTCGGCGACAGCCCAACCCTTTCAAGTTGCGCTCAGCAGGGTGAACAAGTCAAGCCGAGCGCGCGCCGACGATATACCCGGCAAGTGATTGAGTGGCGAGGGCACATGCCTTCAACGAAGCGACCTCGTGCGTGTCTCGAGTTGCGACGCACCGCCGCGACCACCCGGAGGTTCGATGTAGGTCGGAGGGCGCCGCTCGGCTACGGCGACGAACTCGTTATCGTCATCGAACGCCGTCGAGAGCTTCGTCGTCGACTAACACCATAGGGTTATCGAGTGGCGAAGCTCGAGCGCGCGCACGCGATTCGGGCCCCGAGCCGAAGGTTCGAACACGAACGAATTTCGTGAAGGTTCTAGGCCGGCGAGCGCTCTGACGTCACAGAAGCCATGCACGAGCACTCACTCACCGGGATTCCGTCGTTCGGAGGCTTGAGCTCGACCGCTCTCGCGGTTCTCGTCGCCGCAACCCTAGCGTGCTCCGCCGAGCGAACGGAGCCGGTGGCGGAGCGGCCGGGGCTCTCTCTCCCGCGAGAGAGCTCCGCGGACGCCTTCGTTCGACGTGGCAGCCCCGAAATGGAGAGCGAGGCCGTCCTGCGTGTCCCCCTGCCGGAAGGCATCGAGCGCGCGCACCTCGTCGACGCACCGGCCTGGGTTCGCGAAGAGCTGCGGCGCGCCGCGCTTCGGACGGCGCGGGCGCAGGGCAACGGGCTCGATACGGTCGTCTTCGTCGATGGGGCGGGTCGGCCGATCTTGCCCGAAGCCGAGGCTCGCGCACGGGCACGCAGCAGCGGGCGGACATCGTTTGCCGATCAGGAGCTCACGTTCACGTACGAGCCGACGGGTGTGCCCTGGGAGCCGGGCGAGCAAGAAGAGGTAGAGGGCTGGATCGAGGCCTGCTACCCGCACATCAAGGACATTTACGGCAGCCCTGCGTTCGCGAACGTCGTCAACGTCAGCCGCGCGGACACCGGGCAGTACGCCGGGCTCTACTTCACCGCCACGAACGAGATCCTGATCGGGAACTTCAGTGGGGTTTCGACCACCTGCCACGAACTGGTGCACGCTTTCCACGACGACTACATCTTCTCGATGTCGATCTGGGAGGAGGCGATGACCGTAGCCGCCGAGATCGAGACCTTGAAGCGCGCCGGCTTCCCGAACCCTGCCGGAGATCACGGATACATGTTCAACGTGATGTACGAGGCGCTGAACCGGCCCGCCGTCGGCGGCAAGTACGGGGATTTCGGGAGCTTCGGCAACCAGTGGAGTCAACGCCTGATGCGCTATCAGCTGGGCGGCTACGCGTGGGCCAAGCCCATGCTCGAGGAGGCGAGCTTCCTCGCAAACTTCAACGCGGCAATGTACGCAGCGGCGGCCGAGGACGTGAGCGTGTTGAACTCACCCTCCGAGCTCGTCGCGATTGCCGCCAGCATCAAGGCGACAGTGGAGGGAACCCCTACCGCGAGCTGGTTCGCAGCACAGCACGTGCTCGGCACCTCGCCGCCGGAGGGGACCATTCTTTATCTCAGGACCAGCAGCCCGACCGACTACGTGAGCGTGTTCGAGCGCACCGCGAGCGGAGAGGAGCTCGACCTGGCCGGCGTACCCTTGACCTACGAAGTGAAGAACGCCGCGGGCGTCGCCGTCTCTACCGGGACCATCACCACCAACTTCGTCGGAGTCGAGATGCTTCCCGCCTTCGAGCGCACCGCTCAGCGCTACCGGCTCAGCGCGAGCGCGATGGTGGACGGGACGCCGCTCAGCGCGGCCGAGTACTTCCCGGGCGTGGTGGGCGAGGGTGTCTTCGGAATCGTGCAGGGCGCTGACACGGGCACGGTGACGCTCACTCCACTGGACGACGTCACGCCCGCCGTGACGGTCGGCGTGACCCAGGGATGGTTCGAGGCGCCGACTCTCCGTTCCGTGCGCGGCCGGATTGGCGTGACCTTTGACCCTTCGAGTGGAGGCGGCAGCGCGACCAGGGTCGTCACCAAGGACGGTGATGTCCCCTACTACGTCGTCGTCGAGTTCACGGCCCCGCCAGCCAGCACGCCGTGCGGTGGGCTGTGCCAGAACCCGATGACGTTCAGCGGTTCCCACGGGGCAAGCAACCTGGGTACCGGCGCGACCTGCCACGAGACCACGAGCAACCTCACGGGCGGGCTCTGCGGAGGCTTCGCGTCTCCGCGTACGTTCTCCGTCAACGGCAGCGTGGTGAGCTGCTCGGGCATCGTCTTTCCTCCGAAGCGTAACGGCGGCTATTGCTTCCAAGCGAGCGCGGGGAACGAGCCGTGGGCATGGTTCTCGGTCTGGTAGCGGCCAAACCTTCGACGCTGATTCGTCGAGCGAGACGGAGCCCCGGACCCACTGTAGTTAGCCGTGCGAGTCGCGCCTACGTGATCGTGAATTCATTTCATCTTCGACGTTGCGAGGTGCCGCCCGCGCGGGTGATGATGGAATCGTGTCGAGCAACTGGCGGGAAGAGGTGGCAATCCACTTGGTCGCAGCGGCGAGCGATCTCAGAGCTCGACGAGACGGCTCGTTCGTGAAATCGTTCACGGTCGCCATCGGGTACCTGGAGCACGCGGCGCGCACGGGGATCTCTCGGAACGCGCAACGTGTCTGGCAGACCGTGTGCAAGTCCGTACAGGAGAGCGAGCACACCGAACAGATGAGGCTCACTCCCGAGGCGATGGAAGAGCTCGCACGGCGCCAGAGCCAGGGCAGCATCCCGGACATCGCGCCCCCCTCGCTGCCCGTGAACGAGGTCCCGGTCCGAA
>JAEZYO010000877.1 GCA_023419055.1 Pseudomonadota bacterium
CGACTGCACGAGTCGTGAAGCGTTGCACGCGTGGGCTACGCGACTGTTCAGGGGCTCCGACGCTGGCGATGAGCTGCGGTCGAGCCATCGCCAGCGTGGCCCTCGTCGGCGAAAGAGCCTGTTATCCGCGTCGCGCCGCGTCGATCTTGGCGACGTCGATCTTCTGCATCTTCATCATCGCGTCAAAGGCTCGCTTGGCCTCGGCGCCGCCTGCGGCCAGCGCGTCCGTCAGCGTGCGCGGGGTGATCTGCCAGGAGATCCCCCAGCGGTCCTTACACCAGCCGCAGTCGCTTTCTTTGCCGCCGTTGCCGACGATCGCGTTCCAGTAGCGGTCCGTTTCTTCCTGATTGTCGGTGGCGATCTGGAACGAGAACGCCTCGCTGTGCTTGAAGACAGGACCACCATTGAGGCCGATGCACGGGATGCCGAAGACCGTGAACTCGACCGTCAGCACGTCGCCTTCCTTGCCGTCCGGGTAGTCCCCGGGCGCCTTGTGAACGGCGGTGACTTTGCTGTCCGGGAAGGTGGCTGCGTAAAAGCGCGCAGCCTCTTCGGCGTTCTTGTCGAACCACAGGCAGATGGTGTTCTTCGGCGTCATGGGTTCTCTCCTCGGGTCCGATCAGTAGCAACAAAACGCGGCCGATTCCGTGCCCAAATTTGCGCTTTTTTCAGCCGTCCGGCGCCTCGGCTAGTCAACCCGGAGAGGTACTCCGCGCGGGCAAGGCGCGGATCACCGGGCGAGTCGTCGCGCCGCGGCGGTCTCGGCAAGGCTCGACCTGCTCCACCGTGACCTCCACGTAGTGCGGGCGTTTCGGAGCTCCGTCATGGCCGCGGCGAGCAGCCTCGATCTCGGCAATGTCGATCTTCTGCATCGTCATCATGGCCTCGAAGGCGCGCCTCCCCTCCTCGCCACCGCAAGCGAGGGCGTTCATGAGCGCGCGCGGGATGATCTGCCAGGAGATCCCCCAGCGGTCCTTGCACCAGCCGCACTCGCCCGGGCTGCCACCGCGCGCAATGATCGCATTCCAATAGCGATCCGTTTCTTCCTGAGTGTCCGTGGCGATCTGGAACGAGAACGCCTCGCTGTGCTCGAAATGCGGACCACCGTTCAAGCCGAGACAAGGGATGCCGAAAACCGTGAACTCGACCGTCAGAACTTGGTCCCTTCCGCCCTTCGTGACGTCGCCGCGTGCCGAGTGAACGGCGACGACTTCACTCTGCGGGAAGGTGGCTGCGTAAAAGCGCGCCGCCTCTTCCGCCTCCTGGTCGAACCAGAGGCAGATCGTGTTCTTCGGCATCGTCATGCGGGCCTCTTTTCTCATCAGTGCCCGCGATCCAGCAGGTTGCGTGCCAGAGGGTTCTCGCTCAGGGCAATGGTCCCTCGGCGTTAGACCCGAGAGTGATATCGAATCCCGATCGACCTTTGGCGTGACGGTCCCGCCGGTGCGACGAGGTTCGCCGGACTTACGGCGGCCCGCCTTACCCGAGTAGAGCGACGGGATGATCAAGTCGACGTCGCGCTCGTTCCAGCCACCTGCTCGCCTTCGCCCGTGGTGGTGAGTCAACCGAACTTGACGAGGACGCTCGCCAAGCCGCGGGCACTTCGCAGAGCCCCGCCGAATCGCGCCGGCCCAGGAGCCTGATCGCCGGCCGGGCTCGCAATTCGAGCGATGGGTCGCAACCTGACACGGCTTGGATACGCTCCGATGCTACGAGTCAGGGCTCGGGCTTTCGATGACCGTGCACCAGGTTCTCTGCATCAATTGCGGCAGCTCGTCGCTCAAGTTTGCGCTGATCGAGCCCGCGTCGGGCCGTGTGGAGCGGCATGGGCTGGCTGAACGGCTCGGCACGAAGGACGCGAGCCTCAAGCTCGACGGAGGTGCGAGCGAACGCTTGGCGCCGGGGTCGGACCACGCCGCGGCTCTGGACAAGATCCTGGAGCTCGTGGACCAAAGTCAGCTCCTCGCCGTCGGGCACCGGGTAGTTCACGGCGGTGAGCGGTTTTCGGAGAGCGTCAGGATCGACGAGGAGGTGCTCGCCGGGATCGAGGCTTGCTCGGCGCTCGCTCCGCTGCACAACCCGGCGAACCTGGTCGGCATCCAGGCCGCGCGGGCTCGCTTCCCGGAGCTGCCGCAGGTGGCGGTGTTCGACACCGCGTTCCACCACCGCATGCCGCCGAAGGCCTATTTCTATGCCGTCCCGTACGAGCTTTACACTCGCTATGAGCTCCGTCGCTACGGCTTTCACGGCACGAGCCATCGCTACGTGGCGGAAGAGGCCGCGGCGCGGCTCGAGAGGCCCATCGAGGAGCTGATGTTGCTCACCGCGCACCTCGGGAACGGCTGCAGCGCCTGCGCGGTCTCAGGCGGGCGCAGCGTCGACACGACCATGGGTCTCACCCCACTCGAAGGACTGGTGATGGGGACGCGCTCGGGCGACGTGGATCCCAACCTGCACGATTTTCTGGCTCAGAGGAGCGAGATGAGCTTGAGCGAGATCACCGAGCTTCTGAACCGCAAGAGCGGGCTCCTCGGGCTCTCGGGCGAGAGCAACGACATGCGTACTTTGCTGGCCGCTCGCGAGAGCGGGAGCGAACGAGCGCGGCTCGCGATCGACGTCTTTTGCTACCGCCTGGCGAAGGGCCTCCTCGGCCTGTGCGCCGCGCTCCGCCGCGTGGACGCGCTGGTGTTCACGGGTGGCATCGGCGAGCACGCGGCGCCGATCCGAGCTCAGACCCTGCGCGAGCTCGCGGTGCTGGGCGCCGAGGTGGACGACGCGCTGAACCAGGAGCACGGCCGCAGCGTGAAGGGCCGGATCACCACGAGCGAGTCGCGCCTGCTCTCGCTCGTCATTCCCACCCATGAAGAGCTCGTGATCGCCCGTGAGGCGGCGCGGCTCGCGAACCCGACATGACGCACATCCTCTATCTGGTCCCGAGCGGTAACTCGGTGGGCTTGACCTCCGTGGCGCTCGGCCTCGTACGAGCGCTCGACAGCCGCGGCATTCGCGTCTCCTTCTATAAGCCCATCGGGCAAGCCACCGGTCACGACGCAGGCCCGGAACGGTCCACGCATTTCGTGCGCCGCACGAGCTCGCTGACCCCCGCGCCGCCCATCCCGCTCGAGGAGGCGGAGCGTTTGATCGCGCTCGGCAGGCGCGATCAGCTGCTCGAGCGCATCCTGCGCGGCGTCAAGGACTCGAACGGGAGCGCTGACGTGATGATCGTCGAGGGGCTGATCGACACGCAGGAGTCGCTCGGTGAAGGCGAGCTGAACCGCGATCTCGTGCGCACGCTGAGCGCGGAGGTGATCGTCGTCGGCGGACTCTCGGAGGGTGGCCTCGCCGAGCTCGAGGCGCGCATCGATTTCACCGCGAGCCGCTATGGGGGCTTCGGCCCCGGGCGCGTGGTGGCGAGCATCGTCAATCGCGTTCCCAACGTCGAGCCCATGACGCTCGAGACTTTGAAGGCGGGGCTCGCGGAGCGACGACCCGAGTACAACCTGATCGGGGCGATCCCCGAGAACCCCGATCTGCTCGCTTGCCGCACGATCGACATCGCAGAGCACCTCGGCGCCGAGGTGCTGCACCCCGGCGAGATCCAGCAGCGGCGTGTGCGCCGGATCGCGCTGCTCGCGAGCACCGTCCCTCACCTGCTCGACTCGCTCACCGCGGGCTCCATCCTGGTCACGCCGGGAGACCGCATCGACGTCCTTCTGCTGGTAGCGCTCGCGGCCGCCAACAAGATCCCCATCTCCGGGCTGATCTTGACGGGAGGCCACGAGATCCCGCAGCCGATCCTCGAGCTCTGCCGGCCCGCGCTCGAGACCGGCTTGCCGCTCTTGCGCGTGACCGGCAAGAGCTGGGACACCGCGACCGCGCTCGGGAAGATGAGCACGGAGATCCCGATCGACGATCTGGATCGCGCCCAGCGCGGGATGGAGCACGTGGCGCAGCACCTGGACGTCGACTGGATCGCGCGCCACTTGCAGGTCCCGCTCGAGGCGCGCCTCTCTCCAGCCGCGTTCTGCTTCCGGCTCACCGAGTGGGCTCGTGCGCTCGACAAGCGCATCGTCTTGCCCGAAGGGACCGAGCCTCGCACCCTGCGCGCCGCGGCCCTCTGCACGGAGCGCGGCATCGCCCGCTGCGTCCTGCTCGGGCCGCCGGAAGAGGCCCGGCGCGTCGCCGCGGCTCACGGCATCGAGCTACCGCTCGGGCTCGAAATCCTGGATCCCGAGGCGATCCGCGCGCACTACGTCGCGCCGTTGGTCGAGCTCCGCAAGCACAAGGGCCTCACGGCGCGGGACGCCGCGGAGCTCTTGGAAGACAACGTCTGGCTCGGCACGCTCATGCTCGCTCAGGGCGAAGTCGACGGCCTGGTCTCTGGCGCGGTGCACTCCACCGCGAACACGATCCGCCCGGCGCTGCAGGTGATCAAGACGAGCCCCGACGCCAAGGTGGTCTCGTCCGTCTTCTTCATGTGCCTCCCGGATCAGGTCGTGGTCTACGGCGATTGCGCCGTGATCCCCGATCCGGACGCCGAGACCCTCGCCGACATCGCGCTGCAGAGCGCGGACTCCGCGGCACGCTTCGGCATCACGCCACGCGTGGCGATGATCAGCTACTCGACCGGAGAGTCGGGGACGGGCACCGACGTCGAAAAGGTGCGCCAGGCGACGCGGCTCGCTCGCGCTGCGCGTCCGGATCTCTTGCTCGACGGCCCGCTCCAGTACGACGCCGCGGCCATCCCCGACGTGGCCACGACCAAGGCGCCGGGGAGCGCGGTGGCGGGGCGAACCACCGTCTTCGTCTTTCCCGACCTGAACACCGGCAACACGACCTACAAGGCCGTGCAGCGGAGCGCGCACGTCATCAGCATCGGCCCCATGCTCCAGGGTTTGCGGCGCCCCGTGAACGATCTCTCGCGCGGAGCGTTGGTCGAGGACATCGTCTACACCATCGCGATCACGGCGATTCAGGCGGGATCCGAGTCGGAAGCGTCTCCCTCTCGTCGGGCACCCTAGCTCAGTCGCAGGAACCTGCCTCGGCGATGCTGGTGTGGATACTGAAGTTCGACTCTACCGTTTGGCGCTCGGCGAAGAAGAAATGGATCGGGTACGTTTGGCCGAGCACGAGACCGAACTCGAGGGCGACCTCGTCGAGGTTGATGCTTTCGGTCAAGGTCTCGTGCACCCCGCCGAGATCGATCGCGAGGCGGCGGTTGACGAACACCCACATGTCGTCGTCACCACTGAAGGTAAAACGCTCCCCGCCGACGTACGTGAACGTAGTGCGAGCCTCGAGCGTGAAGTGATAGTTGTGCTCCCTGCCCTGGTTGCCGAAGAGCTGTCCGTCGATCGGGAAGAACGTGTGGTCCTCGTAGCTGAAAAAGCGCGGTCCCGCGGCGTCTTGCTGGGGCACGAGATCCAGGTCGAACACCGTCGACAGGTTCACGCCCGGCACGTCGTTGTACCATTGGTCGAACTCTGACTGTCCAGCCGTCGTCAGGGACTCGTCGCAACCTTTGGTCGAGCAGGGGGGATAAGCGTAGACGGGCTTGTCGGTGGGGCCGAGCTCCGGAAGAACGATACCGGTCTCCCACGTGCGCGAGTAGCCGCGCTCGAAGTCGGCGTGGGTATCTTGGAAGTCTCGGATCGTCACCGTGAGCTCGGGTGGATTGGGCGGCGGCGCGGTGCAAGGTTGCCAGACGCCGTCCCGGCAACTCTCCGTACCAGGGCCGCAGACGCTCGAGCAGTCGCGCGTGAAGTCGGGAACGTCGCACTCGGTCCAGACGCCGCCCGCACAACGCGAAAAGCCGGATCCGCAAGCGGTCGAGCAAGGGACGCTGACCTGAACCACACACTCTTGCCATGCCCCGTCACGACACTCCTGGGTGCCCGTGCCGCACGCGTCCGAGCACTCGCGCGTGTCGCCGCTCGGGCACTCACCGAGGACTTGCAGCTCGCTCCTGGCCCCGCAGGCGACCACCAGAACGAGAGCAACGGAGGCACCAAACCCTAGGTCCCTCATGCCCGACAGCGTAACCGCGAGACACCGGCGAGAGCCAGGACATACTCCGTGCGTCACAATCGAAAGTAGGATTACCGAAAGCCTGAATTGGCGCCGATTGGTAAGGCGCCATTCGATTCACTTTCCCCCTTTC
>JAEZYO010000739.1 GCA_023419055.1 Pseudomonadota bacterium
CTCCACTCCATCCAGCTTCCGCGCTTCGAAGCCGGGCAGGTCGCGACCATCTGTAATCCCATCGGAAAGGCCTACCTTCACGGGTTCGAACTTTCCGAAGCGCTCGGCGAACAGTTTTCGGACCCGCGGTTGTCTTCTTGAGCAGGAGGTCACCATGTCAGCCAACACCGATCCCAAGAGCGTCGCTCTTTCATACCTCGAGACGATGGGCCGAAAGGATTTCGAGGCGTTCGCCGCGCTCCTCGCGCCGGACGTCGTCTTTACGGGACCGCAGACCATGCTCGAGGGCGCGGGCGCCGTGGTCGCCGCGTACCGGCGCCTGAGCGGGATGCTGCTGCGGAACGAACCGAGGAAGATTTTCGTCGACCGAGACGAGGTCTGCGCGATCTACGACTTCGTGACCGACACGTCGGTCGGCGCGGTCCCGACCGTGGAGTGGCTCCGGCTCGAGCACGGCAAGGTACGCTCGATCTTTCTCTTGACCGACCACGTGCGCTGGCCGAAAGCGCTCGAGGAGCTCATTCGGCGCTCGGCGAAGCCGTGAGCTCGCCTTCGCACTTCGGCCGCGCAAGAACGCCTGGATAGGGCTCGAGCGGCATCGGCGCCTCGGCGTTCGCGGTCAGGTAGCGGTCGCACACGCCGAACAACGCGCTTTCGTTCGGCGCGCGGCGCATTTCGAAGAGGAAGGCGCCCCCCGCGTCCACGCTCGTGCCGACGAAGTTCAGGTAGCGCTTGAGCCGGGTCACGTTGATCTCGGCTGGCGCGGCCGCGTCATAGATAGCGCGGTACAGCCGCTCGATGTACTCGCGGAGATCCCCGAGCGTGACCTCGGGGATCGGCTCGCCGGCGAAGGCGGCCCGGCACTGGCGGAAGATCCAAGGGTTTCTGATGGCGTGGCGCCCGATCATCACGCCGCGCGCTCCGGTTTCCGCGAGCACCCGGAGCGCGCGAGCGGGCGAGGTGACGTTGCCGTTCGCGAGGACGGGACAGCTCACGCTCTGGACCGCGCGCGCGATCGCGTCGTAGTGCACTTCGCTGCGGTAACCCTCGAGGACGGTGCGGCCGTGCAAGCTCAAGAGGTCGACTCGATGCCGCTCGATGAGGCCGAGCATGGTCTCGAAGTGGTCGAGCGAATCGAAGCCGATCCGCATTTTTACCGTGAAGAGCCCTGGAAGCGCCGCGCGCAGCGCCGCCATGATCTCGCTCACCCGTCCTGGATCGCGGAGCAGCCCGCCGCCGACGTTCTGCTTGTAGATGAACGGCGCGGGGCAACCGAGGTTGAGATCGATGCCCGCCACCGTGTGATCGAGAAGCGCGCGAGCGCTCTTCGCGAGGAGCTCCGGGTCGTGCCCGATGAGCTGCGCGAAGACGGGCCTGCCGCTCTGGTTCTCGTCGATGGAGCGCAGGATGTGCTTGTCGAGGCGAGACTGCGGGTGAACGCGGAAGTACTCGGTGAAGAAGTAGTCAGGCGCCCCGTAGTGCGCGATGACCTGCATGAACGGCAGATCCGTGACGTTCTGCATCGGCGCGAGCGCGAGCAGCGGAAGGCCGGGGACGGCAGCAGGGGGCAAAGGGCCGGGCATACGAAGACCCTGGGAGTCTTGCGCATCACCCGGCTGCTGGCGACGAAAGAGCGCGCTCCACGCTCAGAGTCGACGGTTTCGGCGCCGGCGAGCACCCACGAGCGCGCCCGCGAGCGCGAGCGACCACGGGACCGCCGCGCTTCGGGAACCGCCGGGCACCCTGCAGCCGCAACCTTCTTCTGCGCTCTTCGGCTCCTGCACACCGGAGGGTGATGACGGGCCGCCCGCGGCTCCTCCCGCGCCAAGGCCCGCGCTTCCACCCGACGCCGGGGCACCCGCCATTCCCGCGCCCCCCGCGATCGAGCCACCCGAGCCGCCTGCGCCGCCTGCGGTGTTGCCTGCAGAGCCGCTCGCTCCCGCGCTGCCACCGCCGCCGAGCCCGGTGCCTCCGCTGCCTGCGTTACCTCCTGTTCCGCCGACCCCGCCCGTCCCACCGCTTCCGGCGGATCCACCCGCGCCTCCCGCACCTCCGGCGCCGCCGGTTCCCGGCTCGTCGCCGTCGCAGGAGGCGGGGCCTTGCCCCTCGAGGTCGCTCCCGTCGAGGCACTCCGTCGTGCCGGTCGAAGTATCGAGGGTGACGGTGACGACGGCGCCGTCGCTTCCGATGGAGTCGACCTTGAACGAAACCCCTCCCGCGGGATCCATGAAGGTCTCACCGGCCTTCAATCCCTCGAAGCCGCCGAAGGGCAGCTGCCAGTTCGAGGTAGACGGTGTCATGTCGAGGACCGCGCTCCGCGCTCCGATCTGATTGGGTGAGCTGACGTCGTCCGAGATGTGGACGATGACTTGCGGAGTGATCCCGGTGTCGAGCCCGACGTTGGTGCGAAGCTCGAGGTAGTAGAATCGAGCAGTGTTAGATCCCTCGGACTGCTCCGTGTCGTAGAGCCGGCTCTTCGGCATCGGGACTTGGAGCGTCTGAATGCCGTCGCAGGGCACCTCGAGCGGCAACAGGTTGAACGTCCCCGTCGCCCGCACGCGCACGCCGTTACAGCCCCCGAACGCCTTCGTGTACCATTTCTCCATGCCGCTCAGGTGACCGACGCCGCCGTTGCCCATGATGGTGAAGGGGTTGCCGTACTCTTCCGTCGTGCAAGTCCGCGGGTCGTCGGCGAAGCGCTGCCCGCCGCAGCGCATGCTGGAGGCGTGCATCAAGCCGATGTTGTGCCCCACCTCGTGGGGGATCGCGGTCGGCCAGAGCCCGTTGTTCATCCAGGCGTCGTGCTCGTGGTTGTTCCACGTCCCCTGCGCGCCCCAACCGCCGCCGCCGCAAGGGCTCCCTTGTTCGGAGCCGTAGTACCAGATGTAGCTGTCATAGTCGCCGATCTGACCGCGCAGCGAGTTCGCCATCGGGCCGCCGTAGCTCTGACAGGGGTTACCTCCGTAGCTCGTCACCGGCGCGACCACGCCCGGCGTCGAGAAGGTCTTGTACGACGTCTCGTCGTAGTACTGGTTCATCGAGCGGTCGTTGTTGCCGAATCCGAGCTTCGGCCCGGCCTGCGTCGTGCTGAACAGGGTGCGCGCGAAGTAGTCGGCAGGGTCGTTCACGCTGACTCCCGCTCCGAAGTCGAGCGGCACGAGCACCGTGTTGCGCGTCCTCATCGAGGGCGGATCGACCAGAGCTTCCTCGAGCCGCGCGAGCTCGGGGTCGCCCGCGTCGATCTCGAAGCGAGAGACCTTGAGCCGGTCGCGCTCGCGATCCCCGAAGATGACGTATGGAACGCCCGAGCGCGGCTCCGGAGGGTTGCCTGCGAAGGCGAGCGGGACGACCTCACCCGTCTCGTGAAGGCGGAGGAAGTAGCGCGCGCCTCCCTTGCCGGGGCCCCCCTCGACGATCACCACCCGCAGGGTTCCGCGCAATCCACCGTCCGATGGAGTCGAGCCCTCGTCCGAGCACGCCATGCTCACGGCGAGCGTCAACGCCAAGGACCACCGCCCAGCGGACAAGAGACACCTCATGAGGCATGAGGTGACCCTCGGCTAGAAAGAAGGTCAAATTACGTTCGTGGCACAGATTTGCGGGAGGGCGCGCCGGAGCATCTCCTCGCGGGCGTGCCGCTCAGGGAGGCGG
>JAEZYO010000741.1 GCA_023419055.1 Pseudomonadota bacterium
TACGTCTCGCCCTCGAAGTCGGCGCGTTGCCCGCTCAGCGCGACGAAGCTCAGGCGCTTGAAATCCTCGCCGCTCGGCGTGAACGCACCGTCCCCGGCGCGGCGGTACTTCGGCCGGTCTTTGCCGCGGAAGAGCGCGAGCGGCAGGCGGAGCTCGGAATCGAGGTGAACACCCTTGAAGGTGATCTCGGGGTAGGGGACGACCTTGTCTTTCGGCACCCAGGCAAAGTCCGCGGTGAGGAGGAAGCTTTGCCCGTTGGCGCGCGTCTCGGTGGAGTAGGCGACGGTCGAGCGCGGCTTCACCTGCTTGCGCGGCTCGGAGATCGTGCGCGGCAGCGTCGGGAACACGAGCTCGGCGCCTTCGAGGTGGTACCGGCGGGGTGCCCCCGTCGACTCACCGTAGCGATGAGGCGTCGGGGTGTCCGTGCGCGCCGCGTACGGCAAGATGGCCTTCAGAACCGGATCTTCCGGATCGACGGTGGCGCGCTCGCCGTCCGCGCACACGTAGCCCTGCGGCTCGATGGCGTAGAACTTGGCGCAACCCGGGCCAGCGATCGGAGTCTCGCTCTTGAGCTTGACCGAGCCTCCGGTCCACAAATAGCCGATCCATTGCTTTTCCGCGCTCGGCTCGGGCCTCACCCAAACGTGGCGCGTCTTGGCGTAGATCCGCGGACCGTCTTTTGGCGCCGACACTACTTTCGTGACCGCTTGGTCTACGGGGACAGCCGAGCTCGCCGCGGCCGAAGGGACGCTCGCTCGGGGCACGGCGGCGCCCTGCTTCGGCGCCGGGGTGGTCTCGCTCTCGAGCGGAGCTTGCTGCTCGGCGCGACCCTGGGCGCAGCCGACGGCGAGGAGCCAGGGAGCGAGGAGAGCGGGCGCCGACCGGTTCATCGAGGGAGGAGTGAAGCTAGCGCAATCGCCCGACCGCGACCATTGCTAGACTCGGCGCGATGTCGCTCCCCAAGTGCCCGATCGAGCCGCGGAGTCGCGAGGAGCTCCTCGCGCGGGCGAGCGCGCTCGCCGGTCTCACCCGGGGTGAGATCGCCGCCCGGCTCGGGGTGGCTTTGCCGGATGATCTGCGCCGCTACAAGGGCGCGGGCGGGCAGCTGCTCGAGCAGGCGCTCGGGTCGCGCGCCGCGTCGAGGGCGGGCCCGGATTTTCCGGAGCTCGGGGTCGAGGTGAAGACCCTGCCCGTGGACTCGCAGGGAAAAATCCTCGAATCCACCTTCGTCTGCACCATCGCGCAGAACCAGGTGGGTGACGTCGAGTGGGAGCGCTCTCCGGTGAAGAAGAAGCTCGACTGCGTGCTCTGGTTGCCGGTCGAGGGCGTGCGTTCCATCGCGCTCCCGGCGCGGCGCGTGGGCCAGGCGCTGCTCTGGTCTCCGAGCGCCGAGCAGGAGGCGGACCTGCGCTTCGACTGGGAAGAGCTCTCCGGGCTCATCGGCCGCGGCCGCGTGGACGAGATCACGGGACACCTCGGCCGCTTCCTCCAGGTGCGGCCGAAGGCCAGAAACGGCAGCGTGCGCCGGCGGACCTTTCGCGACGGTGGCGGTCAGGTGGAAGAGCTCCCGCGAGGCTTCTACCTGCGGACGACCTTCACCGCGCGCATCGTCCGCGAGCACTACGCGCTTTCGGGGTGAACGAAGCGGGCGCACACGAGGTCCGGTCCGATGCCGCTCGTGAAGTACGCCTCGCGGCCGTCCCCGAGCAACCGCGCCGTCCAATCGAGGGCGCCGCCGTCCGAGAGCGGGAATCGCTCGCCGCCCGGGCTGGTCGCCGAGATCCTGAGGCTCGGGCCCGCGTAGTAGCCGAGCCCTTCGAGGCGCGAGAGATCGAGCGCGAACGAAGCTTCCGGGAAGGCCGCTGCGAGCGGGGCGATGACCTCGCTGTCGAGAAGCTCGAGCCTTTGGTCGAGCGCGGGGGGCAGCGCCGAGTCGAGATCGGCGTACCTGCCGCGCGGCAACGTGAGCGCGCGCTCTTCGAGGAAGCGGCGTCCGCTGCCGAAACGATGGGTCTTCACGTGCTCGCGAACGAGCGCGAGCTCCACTCCGGCGCGTTCGAGCAGCGCTCGGACGCACTCGCCGTCGCTCACCTCCACCGCGACGTCCGAAAAGCCGAAGCCTTTCTCCGCGAGGCGGCGGAGCAAGTGAAGATGCACTTCCAGGTGCTCGCGCAGCGCCTGCCTGACGAAGGCTCCGCGGTGCGCCTCGCGCCCCGAGCTCGAGAGCGCGAACAGCATGAAGTGAGGCAAGAGCCCCTCGAGCTCGAGCGGCTGCAGGCGCATCACGCGCACGTGCGCGCCGAGCCGGATCGTCTGCTGGCGCTCGGCCTTGCGGCGGCGTTCGGCGCTTTCGAGCGCGAGAGCGAGCGTGGGATCGGTCGAGACTTCGAGCCGGCGGGTGGCGCTGAGGACGTTGTTCTGGTGGACACGCGCGAGCTCCGTGGCCGTCCCGAGCGGTAACACCGGCGAGAGCGGGAGCATCTCGAACTCGCGGGCAGCCTCGAACGCCTCGTGCTCGAAGCGATTCAGGAGGCGCGGCGAGGCGATGCCGTGCGCGGTGGCGCCGCCGCGGGCGAACTGCGACGCGAGATCCCGGACGCCGCGCGCCGTCGCTCGGCTCGCGCAGACGTGCAGGAGCAAGGATTCGAGATCGCGCGGCGCAAGCTCGTGGGTCAAGGCTCGGAGCGGCGCTTCGCCACCGAGCTCCCGCGTGACCCGCCGGAGGATGGCGTCTCTCGAGGACATCGGTCAGTGCTCGAGGCTCTCCGGCAGAATTTCGGGGAGGCTCCCCGGCTGCTGCTCGAGCGCGGGCGGATCTCCATGCTCGTGCTCGTCCGCCGCCGCGGGCTCTTCGGGGCTCGCGCCCGGCAGGCCGTCGTCGAGCGGCGCGATCTCCTCGCCCTCCTTCGCCGGAGGCGCCTTCTTGCGCTGGAGCTCGGGCGGAGCCTTCTTCGGCGCCTCGGGCGCCTTGCGCACGGGTTGCTTCAGGATCACGGCGGGCTCGACGGGCACCTCGCTCGCGAGGCGCGCGACCCCGAAGTGGAAATGGTCATGGTGGTCCGCGTTGTCGTCGGGCGTGAGCAGCTCCTTGAAGAGCCGCGCTTCGCGCACGCGACAGGCGAGCAGGTTGAGCCGTGGCATCCCGGGACGGCATTCGCGCCCCTGGCCTCGCGCGAAGTCCTTCTTCACGCTGAGCCGCTCGCTCCCGAACCAGACGTCGTGAATGTCGATCGCGAGGCCGTTCGCGTGAAGGCTCAAGGTGCCGCTGCGGCGGGTCCGGTAGACGTACGCGCCGGAAAAGCGCACCTGCGTCACGCCCTGCGCCTCGAGCTCGGGCGCGAGATCGGAGAGCGCGAGCACCAGCCTGCAGTCGGCGATGAACGGCGTCACGTCCGAGAAGAAGCGCACGCTGCCGATCGGGCTCTTGACGAGGATCGGCGTGGTCACGCCGCGCTCCTCTTTGCGGGCTTGCCAGACGATGCCGCGCTGGTCGAGCTCGGTCAGGCACGCCTCCCCTGCCGGAATCAAGCCGTTCCGGGAAGGGCGCACCGGCTCGGACTTGGCGAGCACCGAGCCCGTGTCCGACTCGGAGGGCTGCGCGAACCCCTCGGTGCCGGGCGCGAGCGCTGACGCGGGCGGCGCATCGGGCGGGACCGGGAACGGGTAGGGTGCTGCCACCGGCGCGTTGCGGGCGCACGCGAGAGCGGACAAGGCGAGGGCTGGCAAGATTCGGCTCGTGGCGCGCACGCGCGCATGGTCGCGAAACCTGGCGCCCGAGGCCAACTTTCTGGCCCGCTGTCCGAGCGTTCAGTCCACGAACGCTTCGCGACGGCCCGAGAGGCGCGGCACCATCGAGAGGCGCGAGTTTAGCTTGGCGATCGCGCGGAACACCATCACGCGCCAGTTCACGTCGAAGCGATCGACTCCATGACCCGCGAGCAACGACGTGATCGCCGCGCGCAGGTCGAGCCAATCGCTCGGCGCCATGAGCACCTCGGCGAACTCCGGAGTGTAAAAGCCCTTCACGAACGTCCGGTAGCGGCTCACGATCTGGCGCACGTACTCCTCGTACCCGCCGTGCGCCGCGGCCGCGTAGCTCCCCGTGGAGAGCGCGCGGTCGACGTAGCGAGCCGCTTCGAACGCGCCGCACATGCCGAGGTAGACGCCCGTCGAGAACACGGGGTCGATGAACGCGCCCGCGTCACCGACCATCAACCAACGGTCACCGGCGGTGCGCCGGCTCACGTAGGAGTAATCGGAGACGCTCCGGACCGGCGCCACGCGCTCGGCTTTCGCGAGGCGCTGCTTGAGGTACGGCGTCGCGGCGATGCGCTCTTCGAGGTACGCCTGATCGGGCTTGCGCCCCTTGAGCTTTCGCGCCGGAGCGACGAGGCCCACGCTGGTGCGGTCGCCGCGCAGCGGGATCACCCACCACCAGCCTTCCGGCACGAGCACGACGCTGATGTCGCCCTCGCGCGGGCCCTCGTGTCGGGTCGCGCCTTCGAAGTGTGAGAACACCGCGAAATTCTTGAGGCCGTGATCCATCTCGCGCAGCCCGAGGCGTCCGGCGAGCATCGAGCCTTGGCCCGTGGCGTCGACCAGGAACTCTGCCGTCACCTCGCGCTCACGGCCATGTCGATCGCGCGCGACGACGCTCGCTCCCCGCGCGAGGTCGCACTCGAACTTGATCACCTGCGTCTCTTCTTCGACCGTGACGCCGAGCGTGGCCGCGTGGTCCAGCAGCACCTTGTCGAACTCCGAGCGGTCGACTTCGTACGCGGAGCCCGAGCCGGGCACGAGCCCGTCGGCGAAGGCGTAGCGGCGCGTGACGGAGCCGTCCGCCGTCACGAACTCGGCGGCGTGCTTGGGGAGGAAGTTCGCCCGCTCGAGCGCAGGCATGACCCCGAGCTTCTCGAAGAGCGGCATCGAGCACGGCAGGAGCGACTCGCCGATGTGGAAGCGCGGGAAGCGCTCCTTCTCGAACAGCACGACGCTCCGCCCGTGCTGCCGGAGCCGCGACGCTACCGTGGAGCCGGCGGGGCCTCCACCGACGACGATGACGTCGTAGTCTTTGCGTTCTCGAGTCATCAGCGCCTCTCAGTCGAAGGCGGACTTATGTCTCTTGCCGAGGTAGAAATCCAGCACCTCTTGTCGCTTGGCGAGGGCGTCCGCGAGCCCGACCTCGAGCAGCCGCTCGGCGAAGCCGCCCTCGAAGAGCACGAAGCTCGCCCAGTCCGCTTCCGAGCTCGCGCTGTCGCCACCTGCGCGCTCGATGAGGTAGCGGAGCATCGGGCGTAGCGAATCGAGGTCGAGCGACTCGCGGATGTACGCGCCTGCGAGCGTGCCGAGGTCGACGGAGGGCGTGAACACCAGCGTCTCGAGGCGCTTGTAGGGCGCGCCGCGATGCTGGATCCACACCTTCTGCACGCGCTCGAGCTCCTTCTCGGGCAGCGTCTCCTCCAAGATCCCCATCACCTCGTTCAAGCGCTCGAGCACTCGGAGATCGTACTCGACCGGATCGAGCAAGAGCGCGTCGAGCAGCTTGCCCACGAGGAAGAGCGGGCTGAGGTCGCGCCCTTCGTTCTCCTTGGGCTCCTCGTCGGTCTCGGGTGGGGTGCGGTTGTAGCGCACCGAGATCACGATCAGGCGCTCGGCGCCGCTCCGGATCGCAGGAGCGATCGGCGTGTTGAAGCGGAGCCCGCCGTCGCAATAGTAGCTCTTGCCCACTCGGCGGGTCGGGAAGAGCAGCGGGATGGCCGCCGAGGCGAGCACGTGATCGGGCCCGATGCGTTCGATGGAAGTGATGCGTCGCTCGTCGTGGACCGGAGCGAGCTCTGCCGTCGGCGAGTGCTCGGTGAAAATGGTGGTCCTGCCCGACGAGACGTGGAGCGCCGCGACCAGGAGCGCGTCGACCAAACCCTCGTCCACGTTTCGGTGCAGCCGGTCCCAATCCATGCTGCGGCGGACCAGCACTTCGAGCGCGCGCGTGTCGACGAGCGAGTTTCCGACGGCCTGTTGGGTCGCGGTGAAGCGCTCGAGCCGTGCCTTGAGGCCGCCGCTCAAGAGCCCGAACGGCCTCAGGCGGGCATGCTCCACGAGCTTCAGGCTCTTCCAGATCGTGGCAAGCTGCTCGATGGCGTAGTCCGCCTTGTGCGCGTGCGCCGCGAGGTACGTCGCGTTGATGGCGCCGACCGAGGTGCCGGAGAACACCTGGAAGTACGGAAACGGGTGGCGAGCCTCTGTCAGGATTTGGATGATCCCGGCGAGCACGCCCACCTCGTACGCACCTCGCATGCCACCACCCGACAGAACCAGGCCGGTTTTGGGCGGGCGTTTAGAATCCGTCACTCGTATCAGTTTAGCGACATTCGAGCGATCTTGCGAATGTTCCACGTCCCGCCCAGGGTGGGCGGTATACTCGTCGTCGGCCCATCGCCATGTCTCAGGATCTCGTTCTTCAGGGCGCCGGCGAGACCGACACCGGTCGCCGTCGTTCCCACAACGAGGACGCGTTGTTGATCCGGCAGGACCTGCACCTTTACGCCGTGGCTGACGGCGCGGGAGGGCACAATTCGGGCGAAGTCGCGAGCGCGCTCGCCCTGCGCTCGCTCGAAAACTACTTCGGTGCCACGGTCCGGCGGACGCACGACTTGCCCGAGTTCGACCGGCTCGGCATCCCGAACGGCGCGCGCCGCCTCTCGTCGGGAGTCCTGAAGGCCAACCAGGACATCATCGCGATCGCAAAGTCCCGCCCCGAGCACCGCGGGATGGGTACGACCCTGGTCGCCGCGGCGTTCTCGCCACGCTCGGGGCTGATGCACGTCGCGCACGTCGGGGACAGCCGCTTTTACCGCCTGCGCGCCGGGCACCTCGAGCTCCTCACGCAAGATCATTCGCTGATGACGGACGTGCTCGAGCAACGGCCCGATCTCGAGGACACGGTGCTCGAGCGCCTGCCGAAGAACATCGTGACCCGCGCGCTCGGGCTGGATCCGGAGCTTCGCGTGTCGCTGCGCTCGTACGCCGTGGCGAGCGGCGATCGTTATCTCCTCTGCACCGACGGGCTGAGCGGCCCGGTTCACGCGGACGCGCTCGCGGCTGCCCTCTCGAGCGGCGAGCCCCCGGAGAAGGTGTGCCGTGAGCTCGTTCGCCTCGCCAACGAGGCCGGAGGGCCAGACAACATCGGGGCCGTGGTCATCGACTGCAAGGCCGGGCCGGCCCGCGCGGTGCCCCGGCACGTACCGCCACCCCCACCCGCCATCTACGAAATGTCCCGACGCGCCGTGGCGAGCTCCGAGCCGGAGCTCCTCATTCTGGGCATCGAGGACCTCGATCTCCGCGGCGCGGCCGATTCGGCGAGCGACGATCTCTTGAAGGCGCTCGAACAGCTCGTCGACAAAGAGAAGTAATCGAGGCAAAAGCAGCCTCGCATGGTCGACGCTTCACCCGAGCTGCTCCTTTCCACGGCCGATCTACCCGGAGTCGGGGGCAGCCTCGGCCGCGAGCCGGAGGACTTCCAGGTCGACGAGATCCCTGCGTACGCGGCTTCCGGAGCGGGGGAGCACGTCTACGTGCGTATCCGCAAGCGTGAGCTCACGACGAGGGCTGCGGTGGGCATGCTGGCGCGAGCGGCCTCGGTGCGGGAGCGCGACATCGGCTACGCCGGCTTGAAGGACAAGCACGCCGTCACGACTCAGTGGCTGAGCCTGCCGAAGAGCCCGCTCGCTCCCGAGACTTGGAAGCTGCCGCCCGGCCTCGAGCTCGTCGAGGTCTCGCGCCACAACAACAAGCTTCGCACCGGGCACCTCAGCGGCAACCGATTCACCATAGGTCTCGTCGGGGTCGACGATGCGGGGCTCGTGCGCGCTCGCACGCTCCTCGATCGACTCGCGCGGGACGGGCTCTACAACTACTTCGGCGATCAGCGTTTCGGCGCCGATCGAGACAACCTGAGCCACGCGCTCGCCTGGCTCAGGGGAACGGAGCGCGTGCCGCGTCACCGCGAGCGCTTTCTCTCGAAGCTCTACCCGAGCGTCATTCAGTCGGAGGTCTTCAATCGCTATCTCACGCTGCGCGCGGCGCACGGCTTCGAGACGTTGCTTCCGGGCGAGGTCGTGCGGCTCGACGGCACCGGGTCCCTGTTCGTCGTGGAAGAGCCGGAGAAGGAGCAGCCCCGGCTCGCGGCGCGCGACATCCACCCGAGTGGACCCATCGTAGGCCCGAAAATGCGCCGCGCGGCCAGGCTGGCGTCCGATCTCGAGGACCGCGCGCTCGCGGAAGCGGGACTCACATCGACCGACATCGAAGCACTCGGCCGCCACGCCCCGGGGACGCGCCGCGATCTCCTGGTTTTCCCCAAGGGGGTCGAGGCGTCGTGGCACGGCGATCGCCTGAAGATCTCCTTCGAGCTGCCTGCGGGGAGCTACGCCACGGTGCTGATCCGCGAGCTCATCCGCAAGGATCCTCGAGACTTCGACGCGGGCGGCGAGCCCGAAGCCGACTCGGAAGACTGAAGGTCGCGCTCCGCGTTGCGGCGCCAGAGGGCGAGCACCTATACTGGCCCTCATGAGCGGGATGGATGGAGCGAGCCTCCGCGGACTGCCGGCGGCGAAGCTCGAGGCGTTGGTCGAAGCGATGTTCCTCGCCGCCGCTGCGGACGGCGAATTCAGCGACGTCGAGCGCACCGAGTTCGCTCGGAGCCTCGAGTCCCTCACCGACGGTCGGCTGGATCGAGACAGCCTCGCCGTGCTGCTCGGCCGCGCCGAGCGTGATCTCTCGGAGCAGGGGCGCGAGCAGCGGCTCGAGAGCGTGAAGCAGCGCCTGCCGGAGCCCGGCGCGCGCCGCGTGGCGCTCTCGCTGGCGGTTCAGGTGATCGCCGCGGACGGAGTGATCCGCACGAGCGAGCGCGAGCTCATCCTCGAGACCGCGACCGTGCTCGGCATCGATCCCGACGAAGCCGCGGATCTGGTTCGCAACGTCGCCGGATAGCTCACGAGCTCGAGCCCATGACCCACTGCAGGCGGGCGGTGTCGACGTACTGGTGAAAGCTCTTCACTTTGTCTTCGTCGAACCGGAACACGTGGCAAACCTGGAGGTTTAGCTCTCTCCCGGTCGGCTCGTAAGTTCCGCGATAGCGGGCCTCGACGACGACCGCGTCCTCGAGCTCGAGGAAGCTCGTCGCCTCGACGCGCCAGTCTGCCCACTCGCTTCCGGCTCGCACGAAGAAGCCTTCGATCACGGCGTCCTTGCCGATCCACGGCTTTCCGTCCCGCTTGTAGGGGTGCCCCTCGGCGAGCCGGAATTCGATGCTCGAATCGAAGTGTGCGAGCACGCCTCGGGCGTCCCCCTGGGCGAAGCGCTCGTAGATTTCTTGGACGATGGCGGTGTGATTCATACCCCCAAGGTAGGGAGCGGTCCGCCCTCGATCTTGGAGAATCTTGCGCTCGGGGTGACGCGGCTCGAGCCACGAGCGAGGGCTTGCATCCCGGCACTTGCGGGGAGAATCTCGTCGGCTCCTTCGACTCGAGAAAGCCCATGACGCATCGAACCGTCAGCACACTCGTTCTCGCCTTGCTCCTCGGCGTCGCCGTGCCTGCTCGGGCGGAAGACGTTCCGATCAGCCCGGACGCGCGCGCGCACTTCGCCGCTGGCGTGAACCTCTTGCAGGACCCCGACGGCGCGAAATACGAAGAGGCGTACGGCGAGTTCAAGGCCGCCTACCAGATCTCCCCTTCCTGGAAGATCCTCGGTAACCTCGGCATTGCCGCTTTCAAGTTGGAGCGCGACGGTGAGGCGCTCGCCGCGTTCGAGAAGTACCTGGCCGAGGGCGGGCAGGAGATCGACGCCGAAGAGAGAGCGCAGTTCGAGCGCGACGCGCAGACCTTGAGGGCTTCGATGGTGCGCTTGAAGGTCTCGTCCGACCCACCGGGCGCCGTGATCTCGGACGAACGCCAGCCGCAGTCCGGCAACGCGGTCCGCAACCGCTACGCCGCGTCGAACGCGCCCGCGGAGCTCGGGGTGCGCGCCGGGCATCACCGCTTCACGGCTTCGCTCGCGGGGCGTCCGGACGTGGTCTGGGAGGTGGACCTCCAGCCGGGGCAGACGGTCGAGCACGTCTTCACCTTCGAGGC
>JAEZYO010001011.1 GCA_023419055.1 Pseudomonadota bacterium
GCGCGACCTCGCGCGCGCCATCGCGGATCACGAGCGCGGCGCGGAGCTCGGAGGCGAGGCGTCTCTCGAAGCGCTCTCGCGCATCCACACCGCCGAAGGGCGACCCGCCGCGGCGGCCAAGGCGCTCGAGGCGCTCACCGCGCAATCGGCGCCCGAGGCGCTCGGTGAGCGCGCGCTCAGGCTCTGCGAGGCTTACGTGGCCGCGGGTCACCCGGAGCGCGCCAGGCAGAGCCTGGAGCGGGCGCTGCCGCGCGCTGTGGAGACGCGCGAGCTCCGCGCGCGCCTGCGCGAGCTCTATCGCGACGCGCGCGATCACACCGCGCTCGCCGCGCTGATCGCCGAAGAGGCCGATCGCACGAGCGATCGACGCGCGCAGCTCGAGCACCTGCGAGAGGCCGCGCTGCTCCACGTAGAAAAGCGCAATGATCCTGCGTCCGCCGTGCCGCTCCTCGAACGCGCGGTCGCGCTCGATCCGGACGACCCGAAGCTTCGGCTGAAGCTGTCCCAGGCCCTGTACCTCGGCCAGCGCTACGAAGACGCCGCGCAGGTCTTGCGCGAGCAGCTCTCGCGCTACGGCGCGCGCAAGCCGAAGGATCGCGCGCAGGTGCATTTCCAGCTCGCGCGAGTCTTGATCGCGGCGGCGCAGGAGTCCGACGCGCTCACGGAGCTCGACACGGCGTCGCGCATCGATCCCGCCCACCCGGGAATCATGCAGATGCTCGCGCGGGTCGCCTTCAAGCAGGGCGAGCTCGACCGCGCCGAGCGCATGTACCGCGCGCTCCTTTTGACGGCGGGGCGGGACGACGACCCCGAGTCGCCCGGCAAGACCGAGGCGCTGGTCTCCCTGAGCGAGATCGCGGCGCAGCGCGGCGACGAGCTCCGCGCCGGCGAGTTCATCGAGTCTGCGTTCGAGGCCGCCCTCGAGAACCCGCGGGAAGCGACGGTGCTCGATCAGGCGCTGCGCTCCCGCGGCCGCTACGACCTGCTCTCGCGGCTGATCGAGGCGAGGCTCGCGATGGGCGCGCCTGCCGACGAGGCCGCTCGGTTGCTCGCCGCGCTCGCCGAGGTGCACATCGAAGGCCTCAAGGATCTGGACCAGGCGGGGCCCATGCTGCGGGCCCGCGCGCGCGCCGTGCAGGCGTCCCTCGAGGCGACGGAAGGCGTCGAGGACGCGGCCTGGGCCGCGCTCGGCGTGCTCTACGAACGCCTCGGCGACGTGGAGGCGGAGGCGCTCGTCCTCGAACGGCGCGTCAATTTGTCGCGCAATTCGAGCCGTCCCCCGGCCGATCCGGACCTGTTCTACCGCCTGGCCGCCGTCCGGCTCTCGGACCCCGCGTTGCGCGCAGAAGGCCTCGAGCTGCTCGAGCGTGCGCTCGACGTGCGCCCCGATTTCGCGCGCGCCGAAGCGCTCCTGCAGAGCACGCTCGGTGAGGCGCTCGGCGATCCGCGGGCCGCCGGCTTGCTCGAGCGCATCGCTCGCGCGAGCGGTGACGCGAGAGCGCTCGGCCAAGCGTTGCTCGTGAAGATGAAGAGCCCCGCGGCCGAGCCCGCGATCGTCCGAGAGGGCGTCGAGCTCGCGAAGCACCTCGGTGACGGCGAGCTCGTCGAGCGGATGATCGAGGCCGCGCTGGCGAACACCTCGCTCGCGTTGCCGCCGGAGGACTCGGCGTTCTTGCGGCTCAGCCTGGCGGACATCAAGCAAGAGCGTGGCGACGCCGAAGGCGCGCTCGCGCTCCGAGAATCGGCCGCGCCGCACCTCTTGCCGGAAGAGTCTCGCGCCCTCCTTCTGCGCGTGGCGCGCGACGCGGAGTCGCTAGGGCAAGAGGCGCGCGCCGAGAGCGTCTACGGCGCGATCTTGCGGGATCAACCTGGTGACCGCGAGGCCTGGATGCCGCTCCTGTCGCTCTATCGCCGCAGCGGTCGCATGGATCGCTGGGTGGCGCTCATCGAGCAGACGGTGCCCGTCGTCGAGTCGCCGTCCGAGCGGAACGTCCTCAGGCTCGAGCAGGCCCGCGTCCTCACGGAAGGCGGCAACTTCGCGCCGGCCATCGACGCGCTGAAGGAGATCTTGCTGGAGGAGCCCGCCCAGACCGAAGCGGCCGAGCTCTTGGCGGATCTGCTCGAGCGTGAAAGTCGCGAAGACGAGCTCTCCGAGCTCTTGCGCAACGAGCTCGATCTCGCGAAAGACCGCCGAGACACCGCGGCCATCGCTCGGCTCTCGCTGAAGCTGCTCGGTTTGCTCGAGAAGCAGCGCCGCTACGATCCGGCTCTCGACGTGTGCCGCGCGGCGCTCGAGTGGGCGCCGTCGGATCATGGCTTGCTCGAGCGTCAGCTCCGCCTGTCGGAGGCCTCCGGTGACGCGGTCCAGACCGCCGAGGCGCTCGAAGGTTTGCTCAAGGTCGAGACCGGCGCTCGCGCGGCGGAGCTCGGTCGCAAGCTCGCGGCGCTGCGAGAGGAGCTCGGCGAGCCGGAGGCGGCGGAGCGCGCTCTCGAGATCGCTTCCGCGGCCTGTCCGGAGGATCAGAACTTGCGTGAGCTCATCCTCTCCCGCTACTCCGAGCGCGGGGATTTCGCGCGCGTCGCGGACGTGCTCGCGAGCGCAGCCTCGTCGAGGCCGGGCGATCGAGAGCTCGCCGAACGCCTGGTCGAGGCCCAGCGCGCCGCGGGCCGGCACGTGGCGGCGCTCGGTACGCTCGAAGGCTTGGTCGCGCTCGCTCCAGAGGATGTCGCGCTCTTGCGGCGTCGCGCGCAACTGCTGTCGGAGCTCGGCCGCGAAGACGAGGCGCTCTCCGACCTCGAGCTCGCCTATCAGATCGATCCTTCGCTCGGCGGAGAGCTCGCGCAAGCGCTCAGGCGCGCCCTCGAGCGGAGCTCACCCGAGCGCGTCCCGCCGCTCACCTTGCGGCTCGTGACCGTGCTCGAGGGGGCATCCGATCTCGCGGCGGCGCGTGCGGCGCTCTCCGAGTTCCTCGAGAGCCACCCGCACGACGTCGACGGCTGGCGGCGCCTCGCGTCGCTCGACGCGCGCACCGGCAACGTAAGTGAGGCGCTCACCACGCTCGAGCGCCTGGTCAACCTGGAGACGGGGCCCGGGCTCGTCGAGACGGCGCTCCGCTACGCCGAGGCGTGCGAGCTCGCGGGCAGGCCGGGTGACGCTCGCGGCGCGCTCGAGCGGGCGCTCGAACAAGACGGGCAGAGCCGAGCCGTTCGAAGCAAGCTCCAGGCGCTCTACGAGAGCACCGGCGCGAACCGAGAGCTCGCCAACATGCTGCTCGACGACGCGGAAGTGTCGACCGACATGGAGGCGCGCCTGCTCTTGCTGTTGCGCGCCGCCGACCTCTTGCTGCTCCCCGACGGTGATCTCGAGGCAGCGGTCAGGATCCTCGAATTTGCGCGCGCCGAGGCGCCCGACAGCATCGAGACGGTGGTCCTCCTGGCGCGTTCGTACTCAGCGGTCTCTCGCGGAGAAGAGGCGCTCGCGCTCCTCCAGAGCGTCGCCGAGGCCCAGCGCGGCCGTCGTAGTAAGGCCTTGTCGGCCGTCTACGAGCAAATCGCGAGCATCCACCTCGAAGAGGGCTTCCTCACCGACGCGCTGCAGGCGCTCTCGAAGGCGTTCGAGATGGACTCCAGGAACGCGCGCCTCGCCATGCTTCTCGGCCGCTTGGCGCTCGACATCGAAGAGAACGAGGTGGCTCAGCGTGCGTTCAGGGCGGTCACCATCATGCGCACGGCCGAGCCGGACGATCCGGACGGCGCGCGCGCGGAGAACAAGGCCGACGCCAACTACTACCTCGCGCTCCTGGCGCAGAAGCAGGGTGACGTCCGCAAGGCGAAGGTGCTCGCGACCAAGGCTCTCTCCGAGAATCCCGGACACGAGGCCGCTCGAAAGCTCGTGGGCGAACTCGACAAGAAGTAGCGGAGCGGTCAATATTCGCCCCGCCATGCGTCGAGAGAAACGACTCACCAAGCGCGAGAAGAAGGCCCAAACTGGTGGTGGAGAGCAGCACCACCACCAGCACATCCACTGCGTGGCGTGTGGTCGTCACATCGACCACGACGAGTTCGCGGCGAGTCCGCCGCTCGCGGTGTTCATCCGCTGCGAGCACGGCTCTCAGTTCCCGTCCTGCTCGGGATGTCAGAACCGTTCGCGCGAGCTCGTCGCAGAGCACGACCGCACGGGGCGTCCGGTCAATCAGGCCGCGGCCTGGCACTGAGCGCTGCCCGGCTCGGAAACGGCGAGGTAGGGCTCAGCGGCTGGCGGTCGCGTCGGCGCTCGAGCCCTTGCTCGTAGGTCCACGGTCGAGCCAGCGCAGCGCCTCCGAGTACATGAAGGCTTTGCGTTCGAGCAGGACCTCGTGGCCCATGTCGTTGGGCGTGGTCACGCGAGTCGCGACGCCGGCCTTCTTGAGCCAGGCTTCGACCTCCCGGGTGCCGTCGACGACCCCGTCGTTCTCCCCGGTGATGAGGTAGACACGACGCACGCGGTCGCGTGCCGAACCGAGCGCTTCGAGGCCGGGGCCGCCCCAGTAGGAGCTATTGGCTGCCAGAATCAACCAGCGGTTGAACGTCCGAGGCTCGCGCACGCCGACGTTCATGGCGGCGAACGCGCCCTCGCTGAAGCCGATGAGCGTGTTCCCCCAGAGCTGGATGCGGCGACCGTAGCGCTCGCGCAGGCCGGCGATGGCGGCCATCGTGAAGCGCTGCGCCGAGGCCCAGTTGTTGTTCCAGGCTCGGCCCCCGTTGTGCTCCACGGGGCCAACCGGGCAGGCGAGCCAACCGAAGGGACGCGCGATGGGTGCCCAACGCCTGCAGTCGGCCTCGGGGCGCCCGCCGCGCCCGTGCAGGTAAACGATCACTGGCTTGAGGGAGTGCCGCCCGGGTCCAGTCGGCTCGAAGTAGTAGGCCTTCCCGCCGTTCGGCAGTTCCATCAGGCGCATGCCGCCCGAGAGCCGGACGTCGTGATTCTTCGACTCTTCGTCCTTCTCTTCGCGATCACGCTCGGGGGCCGGCTCCGGCTTCGACGCAGTTTCGCCCTTCGGCGTCCTGGCGGGATCTTCGCCGGGCGAGGGGACCACGAGCTTCTGCCCTGGTTTGATCTTCTCGCGCCGCGTGATGCCATTGGCCCGGCAGAGCGCCTCGATGCTCACGTTGTAGCGCTTTGCGATGCGGCCCAACGTCTGCCCCTCGGCCACGACATGGACGTCCTCGGCGAGGGCGTCCGCTGCGGGAAGGAGCAGCGCTAGCGCGACGAACCAGCCGAAAAGCCGCATCCTCTGCGTCCTACCACAGCTCTCCCAAACGCAACAAATCGGAGACGAAACAAGCCGGCCAATGGGCCTGGTCAGGGCTTCGTCAGGGTCAGATCGGCGAAGACGAAGCCGTCTCGTTCGACTACCGGTCCAGGGGTGACCTCGAGTTTGCGGGAGAACATCGGCCCGCCCGCGACGAAGGTGTGAAACTCGCCGTTCTCCCCACAGGGGTCGGCAGCCGTCGGAAGGGAAGCGAGAGCGGCCTCGTCCCAGCGTTTCCCGGCGAGCGCAGGGGGCGCCTGACGGGGATCGACGCAGGTGATGAACGCTTCGACACCGCCCCGGAGCATGTCTCGAGCGAGATCAGGGGTCGGGAGCTGCCAGAGGGGGAAGAGCGGGCTGATGCCGGTCCCCGCGAGGTGCTCCTCTCGGTAGCGGCGAATGTCTTCGAGGAAGAGGTCGCCGAACGCCATGACCTCGACGCCGGCCGCGACCGCGCGCTCGACGAGCCCGCGCATGCGTGCCTGGTAGTCCTCGTTGCTCGAGGGATGCGGCAACGGGACCTCCCACAGCGGGAGCCCCGCTGCGTCGGCTTGAGCGCGCAAGAGCTCGGTCCTCACGGCGTGCATGGCCACCCGGTCGAAAGCCTCGTTGATGGTCGTGACGAGCCCGACGAGCTCCACCTCCGCTCGTTCGCGGAGGACCTTCAACGTCCAGGCGCTGTCTTTACCGCTGCTCCAAGAGAGCAGCGCCTTCGGGCGCGGCATCAGAGCCTTCGGAGCTCCACGCCCGTCGCGACGAGCCGCACTTCGCGCGCAGTGCCGTCGCTTTGCTTGTCGCTGAAGGAGGCGCCCTCTTCCTCGAGGTGCTCGACGTGACGCGCCTTCACCGTCGCCACCTCGAGCGTGCCTTGGACC
>JAEZYO010001013.1 GCA_023419055.1 Pseudomonadota bacterium
TCACTTCCGCGGGGCGGGGCGGCGCGTGCCGCCCCGATGAAAAAGACACTAGAGAACACCGATCGGTTACAAACCGATCGGTGCTCTAGGTCGCGCCGATATGTCTCCTCGGCGTCATGTCGCGGTAAGTGCGGCCACCCATTCGCGGAACCTCCCGCTGGTACGGGACGTATGCTGCGGCGGTCGCCACGCCGAAGAGCACGTGCTCGACGAGCGACAGCAGAACGGGAACCTGACTTACGGCCGAGCCGAGGCCGACGATCGGGAGCACGACGAAGTACATCCCGACCCAAACGACGATGCCCCAGAAGGCACCTGCGATGAGCGTTCCTTTGCGATTGAGCCCGTGAAAGGCCAGGCCAAATAGGAGGCCCCAGATCGCGGAGATCGCGAAATGACAGAGCGAGCCTAGTAGGACGGCTACCGCATCGAAGCCGGGAACCTGCGCGCGCATCCCCAGGAACGGGGTGGCGGCGAACTTGAAGACGGACCAGAAGTCACGTCCTTGCGTCAGGTTCACCAGCAACAGGAAGGCAGCCAGCACTAACCCGCCGACCAAGCCCGCGACGATGCCACCGCCGGCGGCGCGTCGCGTTTCTGAGCCACTGTGCACGGTCATGATGACACCTCACGCTGTGACAGCGTGCATCGGCCATGCCCGTCGGCGCCTTCGAGCGCAGCGATGACGCGGTCGTCGATGTGCTGGTCGAGGCAATCGACCTCGCTCGGGTGACGTCGCGGAACGTCGCTTGCAGTTCGTTTCAAGCTCACCCGCTTGCGAGGTACGAATATGGATCTGCGAATCGGGAGGCAGAGCACCCCGTGGGGAACCCTCCTTGGGCTCGCGGGGGGCGCGGCAGTTTGCTACTTCTTGGACCCGGACGGCGGACGACGCCGCCGGTCGCTCGCTCGCGAGAAGGTCGCCAGCGTCGTCAGGGGTGACTTCGACGGCGGAGCACGCCGGAGCAGCGCTCAACGCAAGAAGAGCTTCGAGGTCTTGCGCGGTCAGCTCAAGCGGGACTGGCTCAGCGTTCATGAAGAGCGCTGGTCACCACGGGCGCGGTTCGTGACCGGAATGTTCGGGTTCGGCCTCGGAATGCTCGGGGCCAGGCGAGGCGGTCTGCTCGGCGGCTTGCTCGAGACGACGAGCGTTGGCCTCGTGGTGCGGAGCATCAGCAACTACCCGATGTTGAGGCTTGTCGGGATCCACGGCGCCCGGATCGCCATCGAGAAGACCGTCGAGATCGCGGCGCCCGTCAATGATGTGTACCGGCACTGGGACGTGGAGCAGTTCCCCCGCTTCATGGACCGGGTTCGTGAAGTGCACTGCATCGGTCCCGAGCGGTATCACTGGAAACTCGCCGGCCCCGGGCACCTTCCGCTCGAATGGGATGCGGTCGTGACGCGTCGCGAGCCGGATCGACTTCTGGTGTGGGCCACCGAACCGGGCTCATTGATGCAGCACGTCGGAATGGTGCGGTTCGAACGGATTTCCGAGGTGATGACCCGGGTCTCGGTGCATCTCTCGTACGACCCCCCGGCCGGAGCGCTCGGCCATGCCGTCGCTCGCCTGTTCGGGGTCGACCCGCGGTCGGAGCTCGACCGAGACTTGTCTCGCTTTCAGAAGCTCGTGGAGGGGAGCCGGCGCGTGCTCGGTGCGCGTGGTGATTGAGGCGTGAGCCGTTCGAACTCGGCCGATTTCCTGCCGTGATCAGGTGCTTGCTGCCAGAAGGGTGCTGGTGCATAGGCCAGACGAGGGTTTTGTAGCAACTCGGCATCCGGCGGTGCCGACCCTCTTCTTGTCGTGGTCCAAGAAGCCCATTTCGAACCAGAGGCTCCGTGCTCGGATCCTCTCGCGGGGACGTCGTATCGGACCTTGCGACGGCTCCGGCCCGGAGGAATGGGTGAGCTGATTGTGGCGGAGCATCGCGAGCTCGGTCGCGAGTTCGTCGTAAAGCTCCTTCACCAACGGCTCTCGGGGGATCCCCAGCTGATTGACCGGGTCAGAGTCGAAGCTCAATCCCTCGGGCGACTCAATCACCCGAACATCGTTTCGGTCGTGGGCTTCGGCTACGCCGCAGACGGCCGGCCGTACATTGCCATGGAGTACCTGCGCGGGCGGACGCTCACCGAAGAGCTTGCCGCCCGGCGTTTGTCGGCGAAAGAGTCGGTGGCGTACGCGCGCCGCATCCTTTCGGCGCTCGGCGCTGCCCACGCTCTGGGCATCGTTCATCGAGACGTGAAGCCGGACAACATCATGCTCGCCGAGCGACCCGAGGGCACGGTCCTCAAGGTGCTCGACTTCGGGATGGCGCTCGTGCTGCCGGGGGTCTCGTCCGGTGCGCCGCAGCCGCTCTCGTTCCCGACGGACACGGGCGTGGTCGTCGGGACGCCGCGCTTCGTGAGCCCTGAAGCGGCGCGCGGTGAAGACGTGGACGCGCGCGCCGATCTTTACTCGGTCGGCCTCGTCCTCTTTCTGATGCTCGCTGGGCGGGGCCCGTTCGATCATCTGAAGGGGACTGATCGGCTGCTCTCGGCTCAAGCGGAGAGCGAGCCGGACCTCCCATCCAAATTCGCTGCCGAGCCCATCCCTGCGGAGCTCGACGCCGCGGTGCGAAAGGCGCTCGCCAAGCGTCCCGAGGACCGTCACCAGTCGGCCGAGGAGTTCGATCGAGAGCTCGAAAAAGTCTCCGAGCTTTTGACGATCCGCGAGTCGTGGCCAGGCGGCGCGGCGCCCCAGGGCGCTTTGCCCGAAGGATCCGGCGCGGGCTCGCACGCTTCCGACGCGGCGCTGGCTCGCTCGCAGTCGAATGCTTCGGCGAAGCTCTTGGGCGTCTTTTTGTTGGTGTCCTTGCTCACGACGGCGCTCGTCGCCGGCGTCGTGACGGCGCTCTTGGGGGCCAGGTGAAGGGGCCCGGCAAGTTCCACCCCGAACAAGGGCCGTTCGCTCCCGGGGAGCAGTTCCAGAAGTTCGAGATCCGCCGCCTGATTGGGCGCGGCGGGCACGCGTACGTGTACCACGGCTACGACGGGTTCCTGGATCGCCACATCGCGCTCAAGGTCATCCCCGATCCGATCGAGCGCGGCCGCGATCTCCAGCGCCGAGCACAGCTCGAGGCGCGCGTGCTCTGCAAGCTCCAGCACCCGAACCTGGTCCACGTCTTCGACGCCGGCACCATCGACGACGAGATCGTGTTCCTCGTCATGGAGCTCCTCGAGGGCCGCACGCTGCGCGACGTATTCCGCGAGTATCGGAGTTTGTCCGTGGCGGAGGTGCTGCGCATCGGCGCGCAGATCGCAGACGGCGTGCACGCGGCTCACGAGCGCAACGCCATTCACCGCGACCTCAAGCCGGAGAACGTGTTCGTCCAGGCGGGCAACGCCATCAAGGTGCTGGATTTCGGCATCGCGAAGCTCCTCGGCGCGAGCAACCAGACCACGCAGAAAGATCTCCTGCACGGCACCATGCTCTACATGTCTCCCGAACACCTGCAGGGGCTCGGGGTGACGCCGCGGAGCGACATTTACGCGCTCGGCACCATCTTGTACGAGGCGGTCGCCGGTGGTCCGCCCTGCTTGCTCGGCGTCGAAGAGCCGACGATCAGGGAGCTTGCCTGGATCCAGATCTCTCGCATCCCTCGCCCGCTCGACGAGCTCGTGCCCGGGGTGCCTCACTTCGTGGCGCGCGCCATTCAGCGCATGCTCGCCAAGGATCCGGCCGATCGCTTCGCGACCATGGACGAAGTGGCGGCGTTGCTGCGCGCGAACCTCTTGCGGCTCGAGGCCGAGTCGAACGGAACGCTCACTCAAGGGAGAGAGCTCTGGCACGTCGCTCCCGCGCCCGGACAAGCCGCGGACACCGTGGCGCAGACCCGCCCGCCGTTTACGGTCCCTCCGTCCCCTCCGCAGCGCGACGCGACGCCGTTGATCAGCGGATCGGTGCCGTATCCGCCGCTCACTCACACGCTGCCGCTGGACCTCTCGGCTCTGCAACGAGAGCTCTCCGGTGAGCCTGCTCTGCACCGGCAGTCGGATTCTCCACTAGTCGTCCCGGTCGTTTCTCAGGAGCTCGTGCCGACGCGCACCTCCGCGGTCGTGCTGCCGAGCGAACCGACGCCCATGGCGGCGGACTCACCGCTTCCGACGGCCGCGCCCCGCATGCGGGTTTGGCCCGTCGTCGGCGCCGCCGTGGCGGTAGGCACCATCGCGGGTCTGGTCGTCGCGTTCGGGCTCCGCGCCCGCGCCGGCGCCGAACATCGAGCCTCGGCGGTGGACAGCTCGAATTCGGCACCTATCGGCGAGGCGGTTCCTGCCGCATCGCTGACCTCTCACTCCGCCCCCGCCGCGGAGCCTCGAGACCCCGCGCCGCCCCCGGCGGAGCCTGTCCCCGTGGTCGCTCCGACGGCGCTCGCGACGACGCACGTCGACGTCCAACCGGAAACTTCCAAGCCCGCCGAGCCAGAGCTCCCCGTTGCGCCCCCTCCACCTGCACCCCGCGCTCCCAAGGGGGACGCTGCGCGCTCGCAGGGTGCTACCAGCGGCGGGGCCTTCTCCGCCGCGCTCCGCGCCAGCGCGAGCGCCAAGCCGAGCGACGCGAAGGGCAGCTCCGGCCCCTCGAGCACGCGCATGCCGCTGCCGAGTGAGCTCCCCGGAAGCGGCCTCGACGATCCTCCTCCGACACCCAAGAAGAAAGCCCGATCCTCGCCATGACGGACGAGTCGAAAACGAAAACCCTCGTCGAGGGGCTGAAGGTCACCGAGCCCGAGAGCGGCTCGCTGGATCTCGCTTCCGAGACCACGACGGTCATCGCGCCGGTGTCCATCCCGGAGGGTGAAGAAGCCGAGCCCCACTCCGACGCGACCGACGGCGCCGTCGCCGAGGAAGCTCGGACGAAAGCGTTCGATCCCTATCGCTTTCAGCGAATGACGGTTCCGCCCGGGCTCAGGAGCGAGATGGCCCAGGCCAAGCTGCCCCGGCTCTCGCACGAGTACTTCAAAGAGACGCTGCCGCCCGCGACCATGAAGGCAGCCTCGGACCTGCACGCGGAGGCGGACTCGGACGAGCTGTTGGACGCGCCGAAGCCACGTTCGGGGTCACCGGAGGCACCGTCGGATGCGCCCACGGTGTTCGAGCCTTCGGAACGGACGCCCACCTCGCTCGCCCTGCCGATGTCCTCGACTCCGCGCACCATCCTCTGGGGCGGGCTCGGGCTGTCGGTCGGCGTGATCTTGCTGTTCATCGCCCACCAGCTCACGAAGGACGAGCCCAAGCTCGCCATTCCTCCGCC
>JAEZYO010000748.1 GCA_023419055.1 Pseudomonadota bacterium
GGCTCTGGGTCAGCACGGCGTTCGTGGTGCTCGGCGTGATGCGCTTCCTCTTCATCGTCCGCCGCCGCACCAAGGCGGAGAGCCCGACGCAAGAGATGCTGCGTGACGGACCGTTCGTCGCCATCAACCTGTTCTGGGTCTTCCTGGTGATGTGGGTCGTCTACAACCTGCACCCTGCTCCGTGATCGCCCGATGAACCAGGCGGCGGGAGAGACCGAGGCCGCGCGCTACTTGCAGGAGGGCAGTGGGCCCTGGGCCGATCTCGCCCTCACGCTGCCCATCTTTCTCCTCTATCACCTGCTCGTCGTGTTCCTCGACGTGAGGAACGCCGCCGATCTCGTGACGCGCGAGCTCGTGACGCTCGCGCACAACAGCTTGCCCGCCTACGGCGGGCTCACGCTCGCGATCGGCGCCACCTTCGCCGGGATCCTGATCATGGCCGGGCGCGAGCGGGAGCTCCACTATCAGCGCTTCCTCTGGGTGGCGCTCGAGGGCATCGCCTACGCGGTCGCCATGCGCTTCGCCGCGAGCTACGTCGTGGGCAAGCTCCACCTCGCCGCGGGCCCCATGGACGTGACGCTGGGCGATCGCTTCGCCGGGCTCGTGATGTCCCTCGGAGCCGGCTTCTACGAGGAGATTGCGTTTCGCGTGCTCCTGTTCGGCGCGGGCTTGAAGGTGCTCTTCCTGCTCTTCACGGCGCTCACCCCCGTGAAGCGCGTGCTCTTGTCGATCGGCTGGGCGCTCGTCGCGGCGGCCGTCTTCAGCGGCTGGCACTACGTGGGCGAGCTCGGCGACCCGTTCGACCCGCGGTCGTTCGTGTTCCGCTGGGTTTGCGGGCTCGCTTTCACCGCGATTTACGCCTTCCGCGGCTTCGCGCCGGCGGTCTGGACGCACACGCTCTACGACGTCTGGGTGCTGGTTTTCTGAGCGGGAAGCGCCCGGCTCTAGACCTTCCGAGCGAGGACGAAGTACTCCACGTTGCCCTTCGGCCCCGGCAGGCCGGAGTCGCAACCCTTCTCGATCTCGAAGCCCGCCGACACGACGTCGCGCTCCGCGTCGGAGATCGCTTTCTTTCGGACCTCCGGGTCGCGGATCACACCCTTGCCCCTCGTTACCGCTTCTCGTCCCGCCTCGAACTGCGGCTTCACGAGCGCGAGGAGGCGCCCCTGTTCTTTGAGCAGGCCGCGGATCGCCGGGAGGAGCTTGCCCAGGCTGATGAACGAGGCGTCCACCACCACGAGGTCGACGGCGTCACCGAGCTCGGCGGGCGTGAGGTGACGCGCGTTGGTCTTCTCGAGCACGTGCACTCGCGGATCGTTCCGCAGACGCGCGTCGAGCAGGCCCTGACCGACGTCGACGGCGTGAACGCGCCGCGCGCCATGCTGGAGCAGGCAATCCGTAAAGCCGCCGGTGGACGCGCCGATGTCCGCGCACTCCAAGTTGGTGACGTCGACGTCGAGCGCCGCGAGCGCTCCCTCGAGCTTGATGCCGCCGCGCGAGACGTATCGCTCACCGCCGCGGAGCTCGAGCGGGGTGTCGGAGGCGAGCAGAGCGCCGGCCTTTTCGACGCGCTGTTCGCCCGAGTAGACGCGGCCCGAGAGCAGCAGGCTCTGCGCCTGCGAGCGTGAGCTCGCGAGCCCGCGTTCGACGAGGAGCACGTCGGCGCGGAGCTTCGAGAGCGAGCGCTTCGATAAGTTCGCCGGCGGTTCGGCGGTGTTTTTATCTCGACGGCTCATTGGCCGAGGCAAGCTCGCACGACTTACGGCTACGCGCGACAGTAGGCGGGCTTGGTGCGCGGCCGGTTGGCCCGTCGACGACGAAAAGTGCCGATATTCCCCTCATCGAGGTGCCGCACAGTTTTGGCCGAAGAGTTGACGATTCGAGGTGAGTCGGAGGAGCATGCTTGCCGATTGTAGCTGTCGGAAACACGGATTGAATCCGTTCGACATCAAACCCGTCTGAGCGGCGCAAACGACTTGCGGAGGATTTCGATGAGTAACTTGAAGAAGTGTGCAGGGATCTTGGCCGGGCTCGCGAGCCTCGGCGTGACCAGCGTGGCCTTCGCCCAGGTTCAGGCGGACGCCAACGCCAACACCAACGTGGGCATGACCCTTCCGGGTGCTGCTCCCGCTGCTGCGGCCACCGGCGCTTCGGATCACGATCAGGTCGTCGGACGCCTCGCCGTGGGTTACCTCGGCCGCCGCACCATCCCGGTCGGCGCGGGCGGCTCGACCGCCAACTTCGACTCCGTCCTCGACGTCGAGGCTCCGGTGATCGGCGTTCGGTACTGGATCGACTCCATGCTCGGCATCGACGCCGGTCTTGGTCTCTCTCTCAATAGCGGCTCGTGGGAACTGGATACGCCCGGTGCGGACGGTGACGGCGATCTCGACAGCTCGACCGCCTTCCTCATTCACGTCGGCGTGCCGCTCTCGCTCGCGTCGTACGATCACTTCAGCTTTCAGGTCGTGCCGGAAGCGAACGTCGGCCTCGGCAGCGGCTCGGCCGCTGACGGTGACATCTCCTACAACGGCTTCCAGCTCGATGTGGGCGCGCGCGCTGGCGCTGAAATCCAATTCGGCTTCATCGGCATTCCGCAGCTCTCGCTGCAGGGCTCGGTCGGTTTGCTCTTCGGGATCCAGAGCTTGAAGGCCGAGGACGACAACGCGGATACCACCGCCACGCAGAACCGCACCTTCTTGACCACCACCGTCGGCGACAACCCGTGGAACATCTTCACGAGCAACGTCGCTGCGCTCTACTACTTCTGATAGCGTTTCGTAGTGGTCGACGAGCGGCTGCGCTCTCCGGGCGCAGCCGTCTCGTTGTCGTGTGTTGTCCGCTTGTGAGGAGGCTTTTCATGACCTCGAGTCGCATCAGCTTGGCGGCGCTGTTCGCCGCCGCCGTCGTTGCCTGTGGAGGTGGCGGTACCGGCGAAGGTAGCGGCAGCCCCACGGATGGCATCCCTGGGTCCGAGCAGCCGAGCTACAACGATCAGGCTCCGCCCCGTAATCCGAACACTCCCGGCAATTCTTACGATCCACTCCCTGCCTCGGACGATCAGCCCGGATCGAATCCCGGCGGTACGCCCGGCGGCGGTGGTGGCGCTCCGCCGCCCGGAGGTTCGAGCGCGGTCTGTTCTCGCCTCTGCACTGGACTTGCTTCGAAGCAGTGCGACGTCGGAAGTCCGGCGCAGTGCACCGCCGATTGCTCGGAGGCCCTGACCGAAGGTGAGTTCGCTGGCTGTTTCAACGAGCTGGTGTCGTTCTATGACTGCCTGCTCGCCAGCCCGCGCTTCGTCTGCGTCCCGAACGAGGACGGAACCCCTGGCGATCCGAATTTCGACGACGAGGAGGTTCTCGCCGGCTGCGAGGCTCAAGTCCTCGACTACGTCGAGTGCGCCGACTTGGAGCCGGATCCCGAGCCGGAGCCCGAGCCCCCGCCCCAGCCCGGAGGCGATTGCAGCGCGGGTGGTCAATGCGACGGTTGCGTCGACGTCTGCGAGACCTGCCTGTGTGTCCTCGACGACGAGGAGCTCTGCGCCAGCTCCTGCGCCCAGTGACCCGAAGCGCTCGTGACGAGCGCGTCCCCGTCGGTCGCGATCATCAGCGACCCTAGTCGATCGGTACGGAGCTTCAGGACTCCGTACCGATCGAGTCGTTCCATCGCAGGCTCGTGCGGGTGACCGAAGCGGTTGCGGAGACCGGTCGAGATCGTGGCGAGCGCCGGCCGCGCCGCGGCGAGCAGCGCCTCCGTGCTCGAGGTGCGGCTTCCGTGATGACCCACCTTGAGCACGTCCGCGCGGAGCCGCGCCGCGTCGCGCGCGACGAGGTCATGCTCGAGCGCCTCTTCCGCGTCACCCATCAGGAGGAAGGAGCGCCGGCCGTACTCGAGCTTCACGACGAACGAGTTGTCGTTCGCGCCGCGCTCTTCCAAGTACGAGGGACAGGGCGCGAGCACCTGCACGCGCGCACCGCCGGGCAGAGCGCGCGCCCCGCAGAGCTCGTTCGGCCGCCGGATGCGGACGCCGCGCTCCCGCGCGGCGGCGAGGAGCTTCGCGTATTCGGGGCCGGCGCCGTGCGCTTCTCCCTGCCCGGTATCCCAGAGCTCGCCCACCTCCACTGCGCGCATCACGCTGACGAGGCCGAGGAAATGATCCGGGTGCGGGTGAGACAAGATCATCACGTCCACGCGATCGCGCCGTCGAGCGCGTAGGGTCGGGAGCACGACGCGCATCCCGGGATCGACCGGGCTGCCGACGATCCCGCCGCCGTCGACGAGCCAGAGCTGCCCATCGGGCAAATCGATCAGCGTCGAGTCACCCTGGCCGATGTCGAGCGCGGTCATTCTCAGCTGTCCGACGGGTGCCCCGACGCGGCGCGACCCAAAGTCGAGCAGCAGCAAGCCGAGGGCTGCGCCCGCGAGCCAGGCGCACGGAGTGAGCGCCGGAAGGCGCCTGCCCGCGAGCTCGAGAGCCGGCTCGTGCCGGCGTTCGGCGAGGGCACGAAGGAAGCCCGTGCCGGCCACCACGAGCAGGGCGAAGTGCCACGCGCCCGGCGGCGGCGTGCGCACGTCGAGTCCCTGGATCTGTGCGGCTTCGTGGGCGATCTGCTTGACGGCGAGCAGCGCTCCGGAGGCCACGAGCGCGACGCCGCGTTCGAGAGGGGGGAACGGTGCGAGCACGGTGTGCAGCAAGCAGAGCGGAAGGCTGATGCACTCGCCGAACGGCCCCGCCAACACGTTCGCGAAGATCCCGGCGAGGGTGAGATCCGGGCTCATGACCGCGAGCAAGGGAGCGCACGGCAACATCGAAGCCACCGTGGCGGCGACGCTCTCGGCCACGAAGCGCGCGACGCGCGAGGGCAGGCGCTCACAGGGCGCGGCGAGGTGTGGCCCCAGCCAGAGCAGCCCGGCCGTCGCGGCCGCGCTCAGCAAGAACGAAATGTCGAAGGCGGTGAGTGGATCGAACAGCCAACCCAGGAGGAACGCCCAGCCGAGCGAACGAGGCGCGCTCGAGGCTCGCCCGAGCGCCTTGGCCAGGAACGCCGCGCTCAGCATGAAAGCGGCACGAAACGCCGAACCGCTGCCCCCCGCGAAATCGGCGTAGAGCAGCGAGAGCAGGACGCCCGCGGCGCTGCCGAGGCGGCTCACGTCGACGCGCACCGAGAGCGCCTCGACGCGCACCAGGAGGAAAGTGAGGGCTTTCACCAGCGCCACCACGGCGAAGACCAGGTGCGTGCCGCTGACGGCGAGGATGTGCATGAGCCCCGCCTTGCGAAATGCCTCGTCGTCTGCCGCCGCGAGATCGCTCTCTCCGAGCACGAGCGCTCGCGCGAACGGCTCCGCGCCGCTCGGGAACGTCGCCTGGATGCGTCGCCGCACATGGTCGCGCCCCGCGTCGATTCGCCGAGCGAGGCCGCGCCCGCGCTCGACCACGGTCGAGTCGAAGACCACGCCGCTCAGCACGGCTTCGCGCCGAGCGAGGCCGGGCCAGGGACTCGGGAGATCGTGGTTCTGTCGAGCTTCGATGATGCCGAGGTCACCGACGAGCTCGATCCGGTCGCCCCTGCCGAGCTCGAGGTTCGGCGGTCCGACGAGCCGCGCGGCCACCGGACCCGCGTGGATGGTACCCTCGCAATCGAGGCTCGAGAGCGTGGCGCGGTACCCGAGGTTGCCGTCCAGGAGCGCGGGGGAGCTCTCCACGACCCCGACGGCGGCGCAGCGCTTCGGGCTCCCGATCGCGTCGCGCGCTCGTTCCCAGGCGCGCTGGTAGTCCGCAAGCTCCGTTCTCGCCCGCAGCGCGCCGAGCGCGAACGCCACCACCACGGCGAGCCGGCCCAAGGTGCCGATGCGCTTTCCCAGCACCACGAGCACTGCGGCGGCCGTCACCAACGCGGCCCCCGGCGCGACGACGAAGCAGGCGCCCCCGACAGCGGCGAGCGCGAAGAGCAGCAGGAGGTCCACGCCGGGCCCGCTCTGCAGCGCGCGTGCCGGCTCGATCTCCGCGAGACTACTCGAAACGCGTGCTGGCGAGCAGTGGCGCGCCGATCGACCGCCGGCGCTCATGGCGCGTCCCTTCGGACGAGGACGCGCCGTCGAAGACCGCGATCTCTTGCTCGACGAGCCGTGCCGCGGCGCCCGCCTCGATCGGTCGAGAGAAGAAGTAGCCTTGCGCCATGTCACAGCCGAAGCGGCGCAGGCGATCGAGCTCGGCGATGGTCTCCACTCCTTCGGCGACGACGGCGAGCGAGAGCTCGCGAGCGAGCTGGACCACGGTGTTGACGACGGCCGCGCGCTCGGGGGACGCCTCGAGATCCTGCACGAACGAGCGGTCGAGCTTCACCACGTCGATCGGAAGGCGATAAAGGTAGCTGAGAGAGGAGTAGCCGGTGCCAAAGTCGTCGATGGCGAGCTTGATGCCGAGCTCGCGCAGTCGCTCGAGCGTGTGGAGCGTCTCGCGATCGCGGCCGAGCAAGAGGCTCTCCGTGATCTCGAGCCGCACGGTTCCCGGCAAGACCGCGGTTCGCTCCAGGGTCTCGGCCAGGCGCTCGACCAGGCCAGGCTCCGCGAGGTGCTTCCCCGAGAGGTTCACGTTCATGGTGAGCGGTGAATCCAGCCGAAACTGGGTCTGCCAGGCCGACAGCTGGGCGCAGGCTCGTTGGGTCACCTGGCGCTCGATCTCGACGATGAGGCCTGTCTCCTCGGCCACCGGCACGAACTCGCTCGGCGGGACGGGTCTCCCGTTGCGGAACCAGCGCGCCAGCGCCTCGAACCCCGAGATCCGTCCCGTCGCCAGCGAGACGATGGGCTGATACGCGACATCGAGCAGCTCGCGTTCGACCGCGCGCCGCAAGTCGGCCTCGAAGGAGAGCCGCTCGCGAGTCCTTCGCTGCATCTCCGCGTCGAAGATCTCGAAGCGAGCCTTGCCTGCCTCCTTGGCGCGGTACATCGCGGCGTCGGCGTCGCGCAAGAGCTCGTCCGCGTTCGCGTGATCGGCGTCGGCGTACACGAGCCCGATGCTCGCGGTCGAGACGATCTCGTGACCTTCGAGCTCGACGCTGCTCGAGAGCGAAGAGAGCACTCGAGCCGCGACGAGCTTCGCTTGTTCGGGATGCTCGAGCTCTTCGAGCAGGATCGCGAACTCGTCACCGCCGAAGCGCGCGACCGTGTCGCCGGGGCGCACCGCGTGAGAGAGGCGGCGCGCGATCTCGACCAGGAGCCGATCGCCGGCCGCGTGCCCCAAGCTGTCGTTGACGGTCTTGAAGCGATCGAGATCGACGAACAAGACCGCGCACGGCGCGCCGCCGCGCTTTCTGAAATGGGTCAAGCAGCGGTTCAAGCGCTCGAGCAAGAGCGCTCGATTGGGGAGCCCGGTGAGCGCGTCGTGCAGCGCGTCGTGAAGGAGCCGCTGCTCCGCCTCCTTGCGCGCGGTGATCTCGGTCTGGGATCCGGCGACCCGATAAGGCTCGCCGTTCTCGTCACGCACCGCGAGCCCGCGACACAACATCCAGCGGTACGAGCGGTCGGCGTGGAGGATCCGGTACTCGCACTCGAAGTGCTGGGTCTTGCCGTCCAGGTGCTGCATCAAGTCGGTGCGGACGCGCTCGCCGTCTTGTGGATGCAGGCGCCCGAACCAGGCGGCGGGGTGGCTGCAGTCGGCGTTCGCCGGGAGGCCCAGCATGGCCTTCCAGCGCTCCGAAAAGAAGATCTCGCCGGTCTGGAGGTTATAGTCCCAGAGCCCGTCGTTCGCGCCGCGCGCCGCGAGCAAGTAGCGCTCTTCGCTGCGGCGGAGCTCTTGTTCTAGCCGAGAGCGCTCGGTGACGTCGCGCAGCACGCCGGTGGTGAAGTGCCGGCCGTCCTCTTCGTGCTGCCCGAAGGTGCCTTCGAGCTCGAGGACCTTGCCCGAAGCGTGCACGCCCTTCACTCGGAGCGCACGCGACGACGCCGGACCCTCTGACTCTTTCACGAGCCGAGAGAGAGGCACGCCAGAAGGAGCCAGGAAGCGAAACCCGCAACCCGAGAGCGAGTGAGGTTCGTAGCCGAACACCGCCTCCACGGCCGGGTTCGCGTAGACGATCTCTCCGCGATCGTCGACCACCACGACCGCGTCCATCACGCTCTCGAGCACCGTCCGGTGGCGAGTCTCGCTGTGCCGCAGCGCCGCGAGGGTCTGGCTCGCCGTGCGCATCCCGAACAGGATGAGCGCCGCGATCACCGAAGCCAGGATCTCGGCGCCGAGATCCACGGGCGCCCCGTAGAGGACGAAGTCCCACGCGACCGAGATCCGGAACAGCAAGAGGAGCGAGGTGGCGAGCGCGAGCGCGAGCCAGGAAGGGCGTTTTTGCACCCAGGCCATCCGGGCCGAAGCCCAGACCGCCGTCAGGTGCAGACCGAGAGCCATGAGCAGAACGGTCGACTCCAAAAATGTCACCGCTTCGAGCCAGCACGAGCGCCGTCGATCGACGCCCACCGCGACGGCTCGCCCAGCGAAGTGTGTGCCAGGCCGAATCGACAATGATTTCGAAGAATCCGGCTCAGGAATGCCTCAGCCGGGACGGGCGGCGTCGAGGCAATCCGGAAGACGCACGCGCCCCTACATCGTGATCCGAAGGTCGGCGCTTGGGCTATCTTTCGGGGGTGAGCACACCATCTTCGGAAAATGGCGAGGTCGTCCCCGTCTTCACCGCCGAGCAGATCGAAGCGCGCGTGCGCGAGATCGGGCGACGCATCACCGAAGATTTCCGCGGTCACTCGGTCGTGCTCGTGTGCGTGTTGAAGGGCAGCTTCATCTTCGCGGCGGATCTCGTGCGCGCCATCGACGCGCCGGTCCGCGTGGAGTTTCTCGGCGTCAGGAGCTACGGGAACAACACCGTGTCGAATGGAGCGGTGCAGATCACGCAGGATTTGACGAGGCCGGTCGAAGGAGACGACGTGATCGTCGTCGAAGACATCGTCGATACCGGGCTCACGCTCTCCTACATCCTCGACCTGCTCTCCGCGCGGCGGGCGCGCTCGGTCAAGGTCTGCGCGTTCCTTCACAAGCCCGCGCGGAGCCGCGTTCCGGTCCCCATCGATTACCTGGGGTTCACGATCGATGACGTGTTCGTAGTAGGGTACGGGCTCGACTACGGCGAAAAGTATCGGAATCTGCCGTACCTCGGCGAGCTCCGGTTGAAATCTTCGGAATAGAGCTGCTCAGCGCGGCGCTTCCGAACGACCAATTTCCTCAAGATGAAGGCCACCTGGTTCGGAGCGGTTTCGGTGCTCGTACTCGCTGTCGCGTGCGGAGGGCGCACTGACGAGGACGACGAGGTCGGCGATCCGAGCACTCCACCC
>JAEZYO010001057.1 GCA_023419055.1 Pseudomonadota bacterium
TAAAGGGCACGGCCGTCGTGACGTCGCACCGCAGAGCTATCACTCACGGTGCGACGTCATCGCGTTCAGCGGCGGCTGCCGCCTGTTTTCACTTGGGGAGCGACGGCTCGATCGTGAGGAGCATCACGCCCGGCGAGCTCAGGCTGAACGTCTTGCTGAAGGTCGTGCCGCACATGGCCGTGCCTACGGGCTCGGCGGGCGACTCCATGGCCGTCCGGATCGCCGTCCAATCGGCTTCGGTCATGGTGGACATCGTCTTCTTGCCGAGCATCTCCCAAGCCGCAAAGGAGTTGCCGCGCGTGTCGTCGACGCGATAGGCCGTCACGTCGTAAGCCATCTCCGGATTGAGACCGGACACCGTGATGCCGATGTCCTGCGCCGGAGCGGTCTCGTAGTACGTGTCGCTCGAGAAGCCGTCGCCGGGGTTCTGCCCGTTGTAGAGGATGATCTGCACGCCGCTGTCCGTGCGGTCGCGCGCGGCCATGCCGCCCACGTCGCCCTCACCCTCGACCGTGAGCGAGAGCTGCTCGTCTCCGAGCTGAGCGAGGAACTTGTACGCGTTGTAAGCAGGCTTCTTGATGCTCTCGCGATTCAAGAGGCCCATGGCTCCGATGAACGGGTTCTGCTCGGCGACGTGGTCGCCATCGTCGTCGTAGCCCTCGTCGAACACGTCCGAGAGCGTCCACCACGCGTACGTGATCGGGAAGCGCTTGCCCTCCTTGGCGCAGCGCTGCGCGATGTTCGAGTACACCTGAGCCACGAACGCGGCGCCCTGGTTGGTCTCCTGCGGCTCCCAGGCGGGCTCGCCTCCGCCGCCGATGAGGCCGAACTCCCACGTCGGACCGAACTCGGTCACGGCGATTTGGACCGTGTTCTTCTGGTAGCTGTCGAGCAGATCGAGGCCGGTGAAGTAGCCGTTCACCGCGCCGTCGATGAAGTTCCAGGTGTGGAAGGTGAAGAAGTCGAGCGGCCCGTTCGTGTTCTTGATGTGGTCGAGGAACTTGATGCCGGACATCGAGTTGCCGGTCAGCTCAACGGCCTGGCTCGACACCGGACCACCCACGCGACCGTTCGGCAGCACCGCGCGCACACCCGCCGCCGCCTTGTCGTAGAGCTTGAGGTAGTCGTCGAAGGTCCCCTTCCAGAACTTCCCGCTGCAGCACTCGGGCTCGTTCCAGACCTCGAAGTACCAGTTCTGCACCACGTCCGCGCCGTACTTCTCGACGCTGTGCTGGACGAACGCCTGAACGAGGCCCTGCCAGCGGTCGTAGTCCTTGGGCGGCGAGACGATCATCTTCCAGTCGAAGACGGTCTGCATCGGATCCGACGCCAGCGCAGACGGCATGGACGCCAGCTCGATGATCGGCGCGATGCCGTGCGCGACCAGGAAGTCGAAGATGATGTCGGAGCGGCTGAAGTCGTAGACGGGCTCGCCGTTGACTTCCTTGTAGATGCCGATGTCGTCGTGGAAGAGCCCGTGCGCGCGGATGCTCTTGAGCTCCAGGTTCTGGACGGCGTCCTCCGTGTGATCCTTGAGGACCTGCGACCAGCGGATCCCGTCATGATTCAGCTTGTCTTGAGCCTGGTGCTCGGCAGCAAGCTGGCTCTGGTCCAGGTAAAGGCCCATGCGGCCGAGGCCGAACGTGGTCCAGAAGTGCGGCAGCGCGCCCCAGGACTCGCCACCGGCCGTGACCTTATGAACCGCCGCGCTCACATCGTCCGTCGGGAAACCGCCTTGGCATTCGACCGTATCGACCGTGGGCGGCGCGCCGCCGAGCGGCGGGATGCCACCGCTGCCGCTCGATCCGCCTGTCCCACCGGTGCTACCGCCAGAGCCACCGGAGGCAGCAACTCCACCGGTGCCGCCGACGCCCGGTGCCGCACCAGCGCCCGTGGTGCCCGCCTGACTGACGCCCTCGTCGCAAGCACCCGACGCAAACGCGAGCGGAAGCGCGAGCAAACCCATCTTGTAGGAACGCAGAGAGGAAAGGATCGTCGAACGGTCGTCCATTGGCCTCGAGGGGGTTAAGGGAGGAAGAGTCCGTAGGGTAACAAATCAGAAGCGACCGAGCACACGCCTTCGCACATGGACACACCTTTCGCGATTTCGTCCAAACCTGGGACCGGTCCCGTTCCGCGTAGTGCCGAAATTTTCGGTAGGCTTGCTCGCTGCATGGCGCAATTCGTCCCAACTCAGGGGAGAGATGACGGGCGCCGGCCGCCACGAGCTCCAATGGGACCGAGCACGGACTTCCGAACGAACGTCGCACCGGGACGCCCGGGTATAGTCTCGCGCATGACCAGAGATGAAGTCGTCGCGGCCGTCGAGGAAGGCATCGACAACGATCGCTTCCGCTCGCTACCGCCCGAGCTCGTGATGGAGCTCGGCTTGCCCCAAGCGAGGATCGAGGCCGTGATGAAGCGCTTGCAGGACATCTTCATGCTGAGGACCGACATCGAGGTCGGCCGCTGGCCGAACGGGGTCGCCGTTGCCTGCATCCGAGATTCGGCGCCGATCTGGGCGATCCTCCGGGTCGCCGACCAGGAAGGCGCGACTCGCGTCGCGCTGCACGGCCCCGAGGAGGGGCTCGTCTGGGAGATGCATCTCACGAAGCAGGGTTGAGCCGCGCTCCTTCACTGCTCTTTGGACAACGCTTCGAGGTTCTTGACCACTTTCGCGAGTGTCCGTCGAGTGACGAGCAGCTCTTCTTCGGGGAGCCGCGTCATCCCGCTTCGATCTCGGAGCATCAGGTCACAGAGCTCCGAGGCGGTGCGGCCCTCGCGCATCCAGAGGAAAACCAGGATCAGCCACTCCTCCGGCGATGTCGCTCCTGCCTCCCGCATTACCGGGTACATCGTCCAGCGGCTCGCGTGAAAGACACGATGAACGCAATAGAGGACGGCCTCTTCGAACAGGCGGCTGTCCTCGGCTATCTGCTCCGTCATCGCCAGAATATCTCGACCGAGGTCGAGGGCGGAGCACCTTGCGCGGAGCCCAACGCGCTCGAACGCTACTTGCCGAGCAAGGCGTCCATGACGCCGTCGTATGACGGCTTTTTCACGTAGTTGTCGTTCCAGAGGAGAGGCCGAGGAGGATCATTGCCCTGACATTGGAGGTCCGTGCGGCTGTTCAGGAACGAGTACTTGTCCGTGATTCCCCAAACCGTGATGTCCGTGCAGCCAGGGTTCTCCATGCACACCGCGATGATGTCGTGAAAGCGTTTCTTCTGCTGCTCGTCGGTGCCACCCGCACAGTAGCGCACGTCCATTTCGCTCAAGAGCACCTCGACGCCCAGCGCCAGCAAGCGCTTCAAGTTCGCCTCGAACTCGGGAAGGGGCGGATCTTCGTCGGTGGTGCGCGTGTGCATCTGCATCCCTACTCCGTCGATCGGCACGCCGCGCGCCTTGAAGTCCTTCACCATCTCGTAGACAGCGTCCGCCTTCGGGTAGGCGCTCTCGATGTCGTAGTCGTTGTAGTAGAGCTTCACGTCCGGATCTGCCGCGCGCGCTGCCTTGAAGGCGTCCTCGATGAACGTGGCGCCGAAATTGTCGCTCCAGATCGAGTCGCGGATCTGGCAATCGTCTCCCCACGCTTCATTGACGACGTCCCAGGCGATCACCCGCCCTTTGTAGTGCGCCATCACCTTCTGGATGTGATTGATCATGGCGGAGTGGAGCGCGCTTCCGCTCAAGCTGGTGAGCCACGTCGGGAGCTGGTTGTGCCACACGAGCGTGTGCCCCTTCACCTTCATCCCGTTCGCTTCTGCGAACTCGACGATCTTGTCGCCTTCCGTAAAGTCGAACGAGTTTTGCGACTGCTCGGTCGCGTCCCACTTCATCTCGTCTTCGGGCGTGACGTAGTTGAACTCGAGGGCCAGGTCGGCGTATTGCGCCTCGTCCAAGTTGCGGTTCGTGAGGGCCACGCCGATCAGTCGGTTGGTGCAGGTGCCCGCATGCCACAGCTTTGTCGGATTGGCGCAGTGAGGGCTGGTACCGCCCGCAGATCCACCACCGCCACCAGCTCCTCCCGTCGTGCCGCCGGCGCCACCGGCCGAACCGGCAACTCCGCCGAAGCCGCCTCCGCCCACTCCGGAACCGCCGACTCCGGCCGAACCGCTCGAACTCGAACCACCTACCGCTCCCGCAGCGCCGCCACTGCTCCCTGAATCGGCCGCGCCTCCACTGGCGCTCGCGCCCGCCCCTGATCCGGAGCCGGCGCCGCTCGGGCTTCCGGCAGATCCGCCATTCCCGGTGCTCGGCGCCGTGGGGGTTTGCGAAGAGCAGGCGACGAGCGCGAGCAGAAGGGCGTTGACGAGGGGACGGCCCAAGCGGTCGAGATTCATCGCTCCTCATTCCCGCGCTCTCCGCTGCCGATCGCAGAATGGGACTGGTTCCAGCTCGAGGTCGCTGCAAGGGGCGCGCCGACGATCATCGACGCAGATCCGCTCGTGAGACAGTCACCACTGCGCTGAGTGAAGACTACTTACCAAGCAATGATCACTCGCGCGTTGAGTGAAGACTCTTCACTCGGTAAAAGTCCGCCGCGACGATGCCGCCACCGACGTGGTCGCTCTGTGCGCCGGCACTGCTCGCGCGCGCTCGTCGGCAGGTGCTGCAAAAAAGTGACGAGTGCGCAATCTAATGTGATCGAGGGCTCGATCGTAGGGAGTACAGCCTTGCGCGGCACTGTGCCGAACGGTTAGCTTGCGGACCGGCTCCCCGACGTAGGGAATGAGTAAGGCTCGCCCTCCGGGCCCTGCTTCATTCCTTCAACCTGCGAAAATTCCATGAGACACATGCCCTATTCTCTCAAGCTCGTTGGTTTGACCTCCCTGGCTCTCCTCGCGTCGGTTTCGTTGCTAGCCGGGTGTAGCGACGATTCCTCGGTCGGAAACGCCGGTGCAGGCGCCACGACCGGCGCCGGAGCCGGTGCTGGAACCGGTGCCGGAGCTGGAGCTGGAACCGGTGCCGGGGCCGGCTCGGGCGGCGGCGCCACCGGATCTGGCGGCTCCGGCAACAACGCCGGTGGTACGGGCAACACCGGGAGCGGGGGCGTCGGCACTGGCGGCAACGCGGCTGGCGGGACCGGCAACAACACGGGAGGCACCTCGGGCGGCGCTGGTGGCTCGAGCGCGGGCTCGGGGGGCAGCGGTCCCATCGACACCAAGCCGAACGCGAAGCCCGGAGACATGACCTCCACCGCGCAGGACTACCTGCGTCTCGGCGAGATCCGGATCCTCAACAACAACTGGGGCTCGGAAGACTGGGGCTGCACCGCGCCGACGAGCGTCTATAGCGTCTTCGTCAATAACGACAAGACCTTCGGCTGGAACTTCGACCGCGGCAATTGCGACACGGGCAACACCAACACCAAGCCCGACTTCCCGCAAATTGAGTTCGGCATCCATCCGTTCGGCATCGGGAGTCCGCTCGCTACCTCGCCCGACTTCTCTTCCACGACGCTCATGCCGCGTCAGGTCAAGGACATCACGAGCGCCAGCGTGACCATCCAGAACCTGAGCGTCACGCTCGAGAAGGAAGCCAACTGGAACATCACGTTCGAGTTCTGGCTGAGCGAGCGCGATCCGGTGAACGATCCGAACCCGGGCGTCTACGCAGAGCTCATGACCTTCTGGGGCTGGGAGAACGGCCGCTGGCCAGCCGATGGTCCCAACGAGAATGGGTCTTGCGATGGTGGCTCCGGGTGCGGCGAGACGCTGATGACCAGCGGCAAGACCTACACCCTCTGGGTTCAGCGCAACCAGTGGGGCGAATCGCCGTTCTGGCGCTACTTCCAGTTCCGAGACAACGCTGGTCCCAACAAGACCTTCGCCAATCTCACCGTCGACGTTAAGCCGCTCCTCGATTACCTCGTCAACACGCGCGGCTACTCCGCTGACTACTGGGTCACTCGCCTCGAGGTCGGTAGCGAAATCGACGATGATACGAAGGGCTCGGTCAAAATGTCGAACATCACCTTCGAGGTCAACGGCGAGAGTCGTTCCGCTGAGTTCGGCCAGTAGAGACGAGCAGCGCTAACCCGCGCCGGAGAAAGAAACGCCACGGGCCGAGAAGGTCCGTGGCGTTTTCGTTTCCGTGAGTGCGCTACTTCCCTGCCGTGACCGCTTTCGAGACCTGAGCGAGCGCGGGGCTCGGCTCGTACGGCGGCTTGCGAGAGAGGTCGTTCCCCGTGTCCCAGAGCACGGGTACCATCTTGCGCGCGAGTGAGCCCTTCACGACCGCGGACATCCAGCGCACTCGTGAGGCAGTCTCTTTCTTCGGCTCGACGCCGAACTCGCCGATGAAGGCGGGGAGGTCGTGCTTCGTCGTGAACGCGGCCATCTTGTCGAAGAGCTCGTTCAGCTGCTTCTCGTCGTCTGGTGTCCCCCAAGTGGGCATCACCTTGCCCCAGTCGGCATCCTCGGTCAGGCCGCAGAACTGCCAGGGCGTGTAGTAGTGCACCGAGATGAAGAGCCGGTGCGGAATCGTGTCGCGCGGGAGCTCGTAGCTTGCGCTGCACGTCTTTTCGATGTCGGTGTGGTAGCCGGCGACGACGAGGAGGCGCTTTTCGTTGTTGCCCCCGGAGGAGCGCACCGTATCGATGAAGATCTGCTGCACGCGCGTCAGCGTGGCGTAAGCCTGCTCGGGTGAGCCCACGTTCGAGAAGTTGGTCTCCTCGTTCAGCGCTTCGAAGAGCAGCTTCTCGTTCTTGCCGGCGAAGTAGCGCGCGATCTGATCCCAGTAGGAGCGATACTTCTTCTCTGCTTCGGGGGTGAATCTCGCGAACTTGTCCGCGGGATACTTCTCCTTGTTGCTCGAGTCGATCCAGCCGCCGTCCCAGTGGATATTGAGGACCGCGAACATGCCGGCGTCGATGATCCAGTCGATCACTTCGGCGACGCGCTCGAACTTGTCGGGTTGGATTCGACCGCTGACGGCGTAGGTGTCCCAAGCCACGGGGACGCGAACGGTCTTGAATCCGAGCTTCGAGAGGTTCTCGACGAACTCTCGGGTGATCGGCGGGTTGCCCCAGCCGGTCTCCCACTTCGTCGTGTTCTCGAGGGTGTTGCCGATGTTGACGCCAAACCCCATGCGGCTCGCGGCGGTCCAGGCGTCGAACTCCGCCATGGTCTCAGCCGGTACTGACGACGGAGCAGTGGACGCGGTCGGAGCGGCAGCGTTCGAGCTCGAGACTCTGCCGGAAGGATGGGGTGACGGGCTGAGACACCCGAGCGGAAGCACGAGCGTCACGAGGCACGAGAGTGCAGGCAGGAGAGAGGAAGACGAGGCCATGGCGAAACCTTGGCCGTCATACCAGACAGGCCTCTTTCGAAGGGCCGGTGCATTGAGGGTAACGATCCCCGAACGCCGGATCATGCGGGGAAGCTTTGGCGGACCTCGCGAACCACCAGGACCGGGCTCGTCTTCGTTGCCCCTCGCGGGGGCGCGTGCTTCCGTGTCCGGTATGGTCAAGGAAGCGATCGAGAGCGCGGAGGACGAACTGCTACGAGCCATGCTGGGCGGAGACGTCGACGCGCTCGACCGCTTGATCGACGACCGGTTGCTCTTCTTGGCTCCCGACGGCTCCGTGGCGACGAAAGGGATGGATCTCGAAAACTACCGCACGGGGGCTCAGATCGTTCGCGCTGCGCGACGTAAAAGCCTCACCGTCGAGGTTCACGGCGTCGACCTTGCCGTCAGCACCGCGCTCGTGGAGCTCGCTCTCGTCTTCCGCGAACAACCGGTCGAAGGCTGCTTCCGGTACATCCGCACTTGGAAAAAGGAGGCGGGCGCGTGGCGCATCGTCGCGGGAGCGGTAATGCCGGTACCCAGCGCGGCGTGACGAGCCGCGAACCTCGCGTGTCCTCTACGTCGAGCCCTGCTCGCGGCGCAGCTTTTTGGGCTGCGCCTGGTCTCGGGGGTTCAAGTTAGCCCGAGCTCGAACTACGCTCGGCGCCATGCCGAATTTTCATGGATCCTGTCACTGCGGCGCCGTCCAGTACGACGTCGAGATGGCCCTCGAAGGCTTGATCACCTGCAACTGTTCCATGTGCGGCCGCTCCGGCGCCATCATGGCGTTCGTCCCGCGCGGCAAGGTCACGAACCTAGTCGGAGAGGACAAGCTCACCGACTACCAGTTCGCGAGCAAGACGATTCATCACGTGTTCTGTTCGATCTGTGGCGTGAAGCCGCTCGCCTGGGGCAAGTCGCCGAACGGTGACGCGTCCGCGATGATCAACGTCCGCTGTCTGGACGGGGTCGACGTGCACCAGGTCGAGATCGCACAGCGGTACGACGGCAAGAATCGCTGAGCCCGCCCTTGTCTGATCTCGTCCCGAACGTGGTAACGCCCGCTTTTCGCCGCGCAGAAGCCGAGGACGAGCCGCGTCTTCAGGCCATCAGGCGTGCCGCCTTCGCCCCTGTCTTCGCCTCGTTTCGGGCAATTTTGGGCGACGAGGTGTACGAGATCGCGCAGCGTCGGGACGACGAGGGACAGGAACGGTTGTTGACGTCGCTCATCACGGGAGAGCCGGACTGGGACCTCTATGTCGCGACCGACGAGGGGACGCATCGTCGGTTTCGTCTCGGTCCGGCTCAACGTGGAGACGCGCGTCGGTGAGATCGGCCTCAACGCCGTGGATCCCGCTCACGCCGGCAAGGGGATCGGCAGCGCGATGTACGAGTTTGCGCTGGCCCGTATGAAAACGGCAGGGATGAAGGTCGCGACGGTCGGGACCGGTGGCGACCCGAGCCACGCGCCGGCTCGCCGGGCCTACCGCAAGGTGGGCTTCGATCTCGAGATCCCGAGCGTGTGGATGTTCAAGAAGCTTTAGAGGGGCGGACCCAAGCGACGAGCCAGCCGAGCCAGCGCGGACGAAACGCCAGCGTGAAGGCGATGATCAGGGCCGAAGCCGCGAGCGCCATCACCCACACGAGTGAAGCCATCGAAGGGTGGTCGGCCGAGAGACAGAACGCGAGCGAGAGGCCCAGCGAGAACGCTCCGAGCGTCCGCAAGCCGCGCGCCTTGTCGGCCGGATAGGGCGCCGGCGCCCGCACCTGCTCCCAGTGCGGCGGCATGGCGAGAGCGAGGAACCCCATGCCGGAGACGCTGGCCGCGAAGGCCAGCGCAAGAAAGAGGGCTTCAGCCATGAACCGCCTCCGCGTCCGGCGCGATCTCGAGCGGCTCGCTTTCGGAATGACCGCTCGAGGTACTGCGACGCTTGAGGCGCGCCGCCGCGAAGAGGGCGATCGAAGCGGTCGCGAGTAGAGCCAGGTCGAGACCCGCGACAGGCCAGTAAGCTCTGCGTACGGTTCCCAAGAGGTGGTCACCGGTCGTGACCCAATTCAGCAGAACCGCGAGCACCGAGAGGAGCGCTACGCCGTAGCACTGCTCGCGCCAAGCCGGGTTCAGGCGAGCCAGCCTGACCGGCGCGCTCCGGAGGGCGCCGTGCACGAACGCCGCCATCCACGTCGCCCAAAACACGCGCTCTTCCCAGGCGCCGCGCTCCGGCAAGTCGCTCGGCAGCGCACGATTGGCGAGGAGGATGGAGAGCGCAGCCAGCAACGTCCCGGTGATCGCCGTCACCGCGAGGGCATCGACCCAGCGCGCGCCACCCACGCCCTCCGCGGCGTGTCGTCGCTGGCGCTTGCCGACGAAGAAGACGAGCCCCGTCGCGATGCACACCGCGCCTGCGAGGCCGCCGGTCACGTAGAGCCAGCGCAGGAGCCAGTGCTCGAAATGCTGAAGGTGAAGCCCCGTGAGAAACTCGTTGATGCTCGCGACCGCGCTCGGCGGCGGCTCTTCGTAGATCACGTCCCCCGTGGCGCCGGCAAAGTACACGGCCTGACCGACCAGCGCGACACGGTCGCTGCCCGCACGGTAAATCGTGACGTAGCTGTTCGCGTCACCCACGTGCTGGACCTCGAGGTAGCCGACCTCTCCGGGGATCCCGCGCGCGGCCCAGCGGCGCTTGGCTTCGGCGACCATCGCGTCCACGGAGGCGAGCGGCGCCGGCGTGCCCGCGGGCGCGTGCGAAAGCCCGCGCGCTCGAGCCTCGATCTGCTCGTGCCGGTCGTGCACGGGCTCGAGCACCGTCTGAGTGACGGGGAAATAGATGCCGGCGAAGATCACGAGCCCCGTGAAAGCGAACATGAAGTGGAACGGGAGCGCCACGACGCCCGTGAGGTTGTGCAGATCCAGGGTGCTGCGCTGCTTGTTCTTACCGGGCCTGAACGTGAAGAACTCTCGGAAGATCTTCTTGTGAATCACGACGCCGCTCACGAGGGCGATCAGCATCGAGAGCGCCGACAGTCCGACGAGCCAGTAGCCGAGGTCCAGCCAGTTTACGTGCAGGCTGTAGTGCATCGGATAGAAGAACTCGCTCCCGATCTTGAGCTGGTCGTCTCGCAAGAGCTTGCCGCTGCGCGGGTCGATCGTGACGTGACCGTGAACGTGATCGTCGGGGTCGTCCGGGTTCTTCACCGCGAACTCGGCGTACATCGACAGCACCGGATCGCGATGAGTCGTGTAAGCGCTGAAGCTCTTGACGGGCAAGCTCGGCTCGAGCTCGCCGACACGATCCCGCGCTGCCTCGAGCTCCTCCTTTTCGGGCTCGATCTTCTCGAAGATCGGCCGCAGCATCGCGTCGAACGACGGCATCACCTGCGGTTCGAAGCGCGTCTCCGGGATGGCCCAGCGATCGATCTCCCGATCGAACACCGAGAGCGAGCCGAAGAAGAAGATCACCACCAGCACGAACCCGAAGATCAGGCCAAACCAGGTGTGGAGCCACGTCACCAAGAGGCGGAACGAACCCAACATCGCTCCTTCCTCTCAGACCAGCGAGCGCGCCACGAGCCAGCCTGCGGCCGTCAACAGCGCCCCGCCGCCGGCGAGGAAGGCCCAGACCTGCGCGAGGCCGTCTGCGGCGAATGCCCAGAAGAAGCAGAGCAGGAACACGAGGAAGGCGAGCAAGTAGAGCAGCGCCTCCGCGTCGTGGTAGCGCATGCCGAGCGCGACGCCCGTGGCGACGCCCAAGGTGATGAAGCCGAACACGAACACGTAGCCGCCGAGCAGGCTGGCCGCGACTCGCGAAAGCACGTGGAGAGCGCCGAGGGTCTTGGATGCCATGGTGAAACCTTCGGGCCCTCGCCGGGGCTCAACTGTTGCGAATGACTCGCACTTTCATCTCACCGGTTATCGCGCGCGTCAAGCGCCCCGGAGGAGACGAAAGGCGGAGCTCGCGGTTCGGGCGCGCTTCACGATCGTCGAGCGACGGCGTCTGACCCTGCGGCAGGCGTCGAGCTCGAAGCTCACCACACAAAAAAAACCGCTCGCACGCAGGCGCTGCCTGCGTGAGTCCTCGGTGCGGCATCTTCCGCCGATTCCGTGAGCGTAGACCAGGCACAGGCGCTGACCCGACGGAACGCTGACGGAAGCGTCCCGGACGTCGGCTTCATGCCGCTCGTGAACGGGAGCGATCTGATCGACAAGGGTCAGAATGTCGGCTTGCCATACGAGGATCGGCGCCCGAGCTCGGCGCGTTCGAGAAGTGAGGGGTCGTCCGCCGCGTTCGCGCTGTGAACGCTGTGAAGGGGTTGCTACAGCGCGTACCCGCGCGTTCACGGCGCGGGGCTGGAAGCGGCAAAGCTGCCGTTTCTTCGCTGGCCCGAATCGTGCAGTCCGCGCATCTTCATGATGCGAGGGAAATACTTGCTGCTCGCTGCGTTGACGCTGCTTTCGGCCTGCAGGACCGCCGATCTCTCCGGGAGCGGCGCGAAGGTGGCGACCTCACCGAGCGCGCCGGTCGACTTCGGCTACGTGCCGAGCTCCTGCAAGAGCCTCGGCTATTTGGTCGGCCGTGGCGGCGGCAGCTTCGGCGGCGGCTTCTTGACCAACGAGTCGCTGGTTGAATACGCGATGAATGACCTACGTAACAAGGCCGCCGACCTGGGAGCGAACTACATCCAGCACGATACGCCGCAGCTAGGGGTCCCCGGCGACGACGGCGCGACCAGCACCGCGACCGTCAGCGGCACGGCGTACTTCTGCTCTCGCCGCGTGGTCGAGGCCGAGCCCATCGCCGAGCTCGATCACGACGCCGCGACACGGTGAGGGTACGAAAGAGGCCCCGCACGATTCACGCTGCGGGGCCTCGACGCCGTCATTCGTGATAGACGGCGCTGTCCTTCGTCTCCTTGACGAACAACATGCCGATCACGAAGGTGAGGCCGGCGATGATGATCGGGTACCACAAGCCACTGTAGACGTTGCCCGTCGCGGCCACGATCGAGAACGAGATGGCCGGGAGGAAGCCTCCGAACCAGCCGTTGCCGATGTGATACGGGAGGCTCATCGACGTGTAACGGATCCGCGTCGGGAACATCTCCACGAGCATGGCCGCGATCGGGCCGTAAACCATGGTGACGTAAATGACCATGATGGTGAGGACCAGGACGAGCGCGATCCAACGCCCGGAAAACGCTGGAATCGGATCGGCCTTCGCCGGATAGCCCGCTTTGTTGAGCGCGGCACGAACCTCTTTCTCGAACCGCGCCTTGTCGTCCTTGGCAGTCGCCGCGTTCGCGTCGTAGCCGATGACCGACTCCGAGCCGATCTTTACGGTCGCGGTTTGCCCGGGTAGCCCGTCGACGAGCTCGTAGCTGACGCCCGCGTTGGCCAAGAAGGTGCGTGAGGTGTCGCAGGGCGTCGTGAACTTCGCCGTGCCCGTCAGATTGAGCACGAGGTTGCAGTCCGACGAGGGAGCCGCCACGGT
>JAEZYO010000761.1 GCA_023419055.1 Pseudomonadota bacterium
GAGCAAGTCGGGCGCCTTCGCGGCTCGTAGTGACTCAGTTGCCAGACACGCGACCAAGCGCGAGCCCGGCCGCCGAAGGCGGCGCCGCGACGACCTAGAAGTCTTGGAAGACCAGATCACGATCGGCAACGGAGACCACCACCCAACACAAGAACCGGCGAGGCCGGCGCAGTTTTCACGTCAGGTTGCGACAGACGCGAGGACGCATCAACGTGCGACGACACAAAACAAAAAAACAAACCAGAATTTGGCCGCTACGCGGCCAAATTCGAGCCCTGAGCGAGCGAGATGCTGCAGCCTAAAGCTTTCTCCAGAGGCCCGGTCTTGCTCCGGCCAGCCCAGAGCTCGAGCTCGAGCTCGCCCGGACCCTCGAGGACGATATTCAGCTCGTGGTTTTCGAGGCTGCAATGAACGTGCTGCACGAGCTGGCAATGCCCTCGGTCGAGCGCAACGGCGAGCCGCAGAATGGCCGAAAGCACGGCGAGCACTCGTCGGGTCGGGCGCTCGAGCCCCTCGAGACGGCGGTCGCGTTTTCGCGGACGAGGGCCGCGATGGTAGCGGACGATGAGGCCGAGTAGCTCGACCTGATCGTGGGTGAAGCCACGCAGGGTGGAGTGGCGAATGATGTAGCTCGCGTGAGCCTCGCGACGTTCGTAGCTCAGGTGTCGGCCGATGCCGTGAAGCAGCGCGGCGTACTCGAGGAGCTCGCGCTCTGCGGGGCCGAGCCCGTGAAGGCTCGCGGTCTGATCGAAGACGGAGACCGCGAGGTTCGCGACGTGGTGCTCGCGGGGATCGTCGCGGTCGTACTTTCGCATGAGCTCGATCACGCTCCTGCGACGCGGATCGGAGATCGGTGGGTGCAGCGGGCTCGTGGTGCCGTGTCGCTCGAGGTAGTCGAGGATGACGCCCTCGCGCAGCGAAGCGTCGCAGAGCGTCAGCTCGTCGGCGCGGCCGAGCTCGAGCAATTCGAGCAAAAGGACGCCACCCAGGTGGATCGCGTCCGCGCGGCCCTCCGCGATGCCGGGTAGCTTGGCGCGCCGTGCTTCGTCGAGGGAGCAGAGCCGTCCGACGAGCTCGGCGATGTCGCGCTTCTTGCACACGGTCGCGTTGAGCGACCGGGTAGGGGGGCGGCCCGCCGCGAGGTACGCGGCTTCCCCGAGGGTGCGGATGGTGCCCGAGGTGCCGATGAGGCGGCCGTATCCGAGCTCGCGGACGCGCTGCATGACCTCACCGGCCGTGCCCTGGATGAACCCGGCGAGCTCGTAGCGCTGGCGCTCCGAAAGTGGCCTCGGACTCCCGACTCGATCGAGCAAGCGCTGGACGCCGAGCCGCAGGCTCTGGTTGAGCACCACGTCGTCGGAGTCACCGACGGAGACCTCGACGCTGCCGCCGCCGATGTCGATCACGCAGGCTCGCGCATCGTCGAGATCGATGGCGTGGCGCGCCGCGAGGAAGATGAGCCGGGCCTCTTCCATGCCGGAGATGACCCGCGGCATGAGGCCGGTCTCGCGGAAGATCGCGTCGAGGAACTCGGTGCCGTTCTCCGCTTCGCGAGTGGCGCTGGTGGCGACGGCGAGGATCTCGTCGACCCCGCGGCTCTCGGCGAGCTTGTAGTAGCGGCGGAGCACCTCGAGCCCGTCGGAAAATGCGCGCTGGGATAGCCGGTGAGTCGTCCAGAGGCCGGCCCCGAGCTTGACCATGCGCTTCTCGCGGTCGATGACCTCGAAGCTGCCGCGTCCGGTGGCTTCCACCACCACGATGTGGATGGAGTTCGTACCGATGTCGATCGCGGCGAGCTTCACGGCTCCTCCGCGACCCGACGCATGAACGGGCCGAGCCGGCTCACCACCGCGTCGGGGATGCCGTGTCCGCCGTTGAACTCGTGCCACTCGACTTCGAGCCCCGCTTGCGTCAAGAGCTCGCGCAACGCGACGCCGCCGTTGAACGGCAAAATGGGATCTTGTCGCCCGTGACTCTGGAGGACACGGAGCCCTTTTCGTGCCGGGGCGAGGCGCTGCCATTCGGAGCGCGCGATCACCGTACCACTCAGCGGGACCAACCCGGCGAGCGCGCGCGTGGTGCGGAGCGCGACGTCGCAGGCCAGCATCGCTCCTTGAGAGAAGCCGCCGAGCACGATCCGCCCGCGGGCATCGAGCTCTCGATCCACCGCCTCGAGCAGGCCGATCACGGCCTCACGCGCGGCGTCGAGACCTTCGGGGACTCGGTCGATGAGCTCGAGGAAGCGCCCCGCGAGCGCCGCTTGCTGGAGCGCCAGGATGTCGATGTTCCAGAAGGCGCGAGGTGCGAGCGCCGGGGGCACGCTCGGGTCGAGGACGAGCGGGGCCATCGGAAAGACGAAGCGCACTTCTGGCGGTGCCTGAACTTGACGGTAGAGGGGCACGAGATCGGTCCCGGGGGCTCCGAACCCGTGGAGCAACACCAAGACCGGGCCGCTCCCTCCTCCTTCGCGATCGGTCCCGCCAAAGACATGGGCGTCGAGGGTGCCGAGCTTTCGCAATTTCATCGAGGCCGGAGGAGCGTACACCAAAAAATGCCGCCCAGATGTGTTACGAGTCGGTCCCCTAAACCCATGTCGACCGACGCTGCGATCGAGCAGGTTTCAGCGCTCCTCGCGAATTCGTCGCGAGTCCTCTGCTTTACGGGCGCGGGGATCTCCACGCCCAGCCGCATCCCGGACTATCGCGGTCCGAACGGAGTCTGGAAGACGCGGCAGCCGGTCTACTTCGACGTTTCGTTTCGAGCGAGGCGGCGCGCGTCGAGTACTGGAGCTACAAGCTCGAGGGCCACGCCGCCTTTCGGGACGCGTTGCCGAACGCCGCGCACGAGGCGATAGTCGCGCTCGAACGCGCGGAGAAGCTGCTGTTGGTCGTGACGCAGAACATCGACGGCTTGCATCGCCGGGCTGGGACGTCGAGCGCTCGTCTCGTCGAGCTTCACGGGACCAACTCGGAGGCGACCTGCCTCGGCTGCGAGCGTCGCGTGGCGATGAGCGCCTGCCTTCACGCGTTCGAACGAGAGGGCCGCCCTCCGCGCTGTGCGACTTGCGGCGAGCTGATGAAACCCGCCGTGGTGATGTTCGGGCAGGCGCTGGACGCAGAGGCGCTGCGGTCGTCGTTCGCCGCGGCTCGAAACGCCGATCTGGTGCTTTCGCTCGGCTCGTCGCTCACGGTCACGCCGGCAGCGGACATTCCTCTCGCCGCGGCGCGGCATGGCACCCCCTACGTCGTCGTGAACCAGGGCGCGCCACCTCACGACGGCGTGGCGAGCATCAAGATTGACGGGGATGTGGCGGAGGTTCTCCCTCGCGTCCTCCGGGGAGCGCTGAGTCAGCGTGTTTGACGGGCCTTTCTCGCCGTG
>JAEZYO010000172.1 GCA_023419055.1 Pseudomonadota bacterium
GGACGACGTAGCAATCGACCACGACTCTGCCCGCGGCGCCCAGGCTGGTGGCGAGACCGACCACGGGCACGAACACGCCCCCGAGGTTGCCCGCGCCGCGTAGCTTCTGATTGCCGCCGTCGGCGGAGAGCACCTGGAGCTCGATGCGCGGAACCGGCGGCTTCTCGTCGGCGCGCGCGACCAGAATCGCAACCTCGTAGCCGTCTTCGCGCAAATCGGCCTCGAGCGACTCGACGAGCGCGGCGATCAGCCCGCCGTCGTCGCTGTTCTCGACGGCGGGACTGATGGCGACGTAGAGCGGGATCTTCTTCGGAAGCGGAGCGCGCCCCGGCCGAGGTGGTCCCCACGCTCGAGACCCACAACCGAGAGGTGCGGCGAGTGAAAGCGCGACGCCGACGAGCGCGTGACGGCGCGTGATCAAAACCCGATCCCGATGCTCAGGATGAGGGCATTCGCCGTCTCGGTGCCACCCTCGACACAGCCGCCGGTGCCGGTACACTCCGGAGGTTCTTCGGCGAAGATGATGTCGTAGCGGAGATCGGCCGAGAGCCCGAAGTTCTCGGTCAGGAACATGAACTTCGCGCCGGGCGCCAGCGCGAAGTTCGTCGAAGAGTCGTCCCTACATCCCAGAGTCCCGGCGCAGCTTTCGCTGTTGATCGTCGCGAACCCGACGCCGAGCTTCGGTCGAATGACGAACACGGGAGCGACGCCGATGTCGTAACCGCCTTCGGCCATCAACTGCCAGATGTTCGACTGGTAGCTGGCGTCCCCGAGCTCTTCCTCCTCGCCGAAGAAGTAGTCGAAGTTGCCGCCGACGTAGACCGCGTTCGGGAGCGTATAGCCGAGCTCGGCGCCGAGACCGGTGCCCCAGGGATTGAAGTCACCGTCCTCGAGCTCGAAGCCGTAACGAAAGCCGATACCCCACTGGAGCGCGCCCGCGGTCGCGGGCTCGTTGGCGAACGCAGGCGTCGCCAGGAAGGACACTGCACCAGCGCAGACGAGTGACGCGAGAACCCGAACCGATTTTGCCATGCCGATGAAACCCCGCAGGTAGACGAGTCAGCGTCGTCGCGGAACGCCGCTCGCGTCAAGCCCCGAGGCGGGACCAGCCGCTTTGGCGGGCCCTCACTCCGCGAGCACAGGCGTCGCGGGCGGGGGCGGTGCGGTGGGCTCGGGAGGAGGTTGGTGACGGAACAGCACCGAGAACACCTCCGCCCCGTCCTGAAGCTCGAAGGCACAGAGATCCTGAACGTCGAGCACGCTGACGAAGGTCCAGCGCACGAGCTCGCCGTACTCGTTCTTGTACTCGTGCTCGGCTCCGCGCCCGAGCTCTTCCGCGCGATGACGAGCGCGGTCGAGCCCTTCCGAGAGGAAGACGCGAATGCTCTCTTCACGGAGCGCGTCCGCGGAGCTTCTGCCGTCGACGCGGGCTTCGAAGAGGATCTTCGCCGCGTGCCAGGACTTCATGCTGACCCGCCGTTCACGGTGATACGAGAGTGCCATGGGAACCTCTTCGCTCCGCGTCCCGCCGCTCGAGCCGTTGCGAGGCCGCTATTCGTCCCATACCGCGATCGCGTCCCTCGGGGAACCGTCCGCGGTGATGTTCGAAAACTTCGATGAGCGCGGCCAGGGGGCTCGGGGAATTTGGCGCACCCCCGGCCGCACCGTCGACTTCTCACGCACCCTCACGCATCGGCCGGCACAGAAACGTTTCGAGACTCTTTCGTCACGCCCTCTAGCGGAGCGGGCGCCGCGATCTCGATGCGCTCGATCAGGTGAGGCTCGAGGGGCTCACGCGGATCCATGAAGGACGTCTCGGCCCCGCGCTCGGGCTTGAAATCCCACTCCTTGGAGATATCGCGCAGGCCTACCGAGAACACGGTGACCTTGCCGGAGGGGTCGATCTTGAAGCGCAGGAAGTTCTTGAAGCGCTCGAGGCCCACGGCGGAAAATGCGTCGTTCAGGAGCGCGCGCTGGTATTGGCCCCCGAACCACAGGCAGCCCCCGAACAGCCAGACGCTCACGATCGCCGTCACGAACGCCGAGCCGATGACCCAGAGCCACGGACCGGTGTCGACCTTCGCGAACAGCGAGACGATGACGAGCCAGCTCGTCAGGTAGAGCGAGCCGTGCAAGAGACCGAACAAGAGGCGCCCGACGAGCCCCCAGCTCTTCTCGAAGGGCCGGCTGACGTAGAGGGCGCTCGCCACCGGCACGAGCAGCACGATCAACGCAGCGATCGGGCTCCGCGGCAGCACGTCCAGGAGCGCCCGCAACGGTGAGGGGCTGCCGGTAGTAGCGAGCGCGAAGAGAACGCCCGCGGTCACCAACCAGAGCAAGGCGTCCGCGGCCCGACGCCATTCGAAAGGATCGGCGTCGGACCGGGTAGAGTCGCGCTCGATGTACGGCGTGTGGAACACGCGCCGGATCACGAGACCGAGCGCGAGCGCGCCCCCGCACAGCGCAAGAGCCGGAGACAGGGGGTCGAGGTTCTCGAACGTGAGCGCGTCCGCGAGATGGGTCGTGAACGCTCGCTCGGCGCCGACCCGCGCACCGTCGCTCCACACGAGCACGGTGAGGCAGAACCAGAGCGCGAACCAGACCGCGCCGAACTGCCAATTTTTGAAGGGGAACGCCAGGATGTTGCTGCGGATCAGCCCGCGCGATTCGTCGGCGCGTGGAAAGACGGCTCCGCGGCTGAGCTCCCGCCGGCGCGTGTCTGCCTTGTCGGTGGACAGCGGCAAGCGGATCTTCGCCGGCAGCGTGTGAGTGCCGTGCAGGAAGGCTCCGCCGCCACCCGCGGTCACGAAGTGCGTCTCCACGAGCTCTTCACCTCCGCGTTCGGAGGGCGTGAAGCTCACGTAGTGGGAGTAATGATGCGAGTCGCCGGTGACGACGAGCGCGACGCTCGCCCGAGCTCGCGTCACCTTTTGCATGACGAGCATCAAGCTCGCGTAACCTGCGTGATCGCCTTCGGCCTCCTTCACCCAGCTCGGCTCTGCCGTCAGCAAGATCACGCGGTCACCCGGCTCGAGCTCGCGCGCCGCGACGTCGAAGTACTCGAGCTGAGGTTGATCGATGTCGGCGTGGAGCTGAATATCGATGCCCCAGATCCAGATACCGTGCGGCAGCTTGCGGGCGAAGTAGCTGCGCGTCTGCTGCGTGCGCCACGCGCCGATCCAGCGATCCTTCTGCGCGAACTGGCGGAGGAACGCCGAGAGCCCGTCGTACCAGTCGTGGTTGCCGGGGACCGCGTAGAGGTGCGGCGCGTTCGCCTCGTCCGCGAGGTACGGGAGGGCCGCTCGGTACGGCCCGACGGTGCGGTTCAGGTACTCTTCTCGACCCGCCGTCGGATACACCTGATCACCACCCATGAAGAGGATGCGGCCGCGCTGCGTGACCGCCTTTTCGCCGCGGAGCGTCAACTTCTCCTGCGCGAGGAGCCAGGCGATCGAGTACGTGGGGTGGAAGCCGTCCCCGAGATCCGCCACGTAGTCGAACCAGAAGTCCCGATCGGCGGGCTCGCGCTCGTACTGGCGCATCGTTTCCCCTGGTGCTCGATTCAGCGCCGCTTGGATTTCACGCTTGTCAGCGAATGACCCGAAGAGGTCGCTGAGCAGCGCCAGAATTCCGGCGCGCGCGAGCTCCTTCGGGTGAAACCAGCGCACCGGCGTTTGTTGCTCGAACCCCACTCCGCTGAAGTCCTTCGGACGCACGGGCGGAAGGCTCGCCCCCTCTGATTTAGGCATACTGACGGATCTAGCGGAGACCTCGACTCCTCGGACAACAATCCTGCACGTTGCGATGAAATTGCTATGCCCCTCCCCGGCCCTCTCGAGATCGTGTAAAAGTCGAGAGGTCAGCGTTCCCCGGGAAGGGAAGGGTGAGCTCAGGTGCATCGGCTTTTTCACACGCTCGTCGTTTGCGGCGCTGGGCTCACGGTCGTCCATTGCGGGGGCAAGTCGACCAGCGACGAAGGTGACGACGGCGATGGTTCTGGGGCCACCTCCGGCTCCACGAGCTCCGGCGGCGTCACGGGAGTCGGCGGCGGGTTCCCCTCGAGCGGCGCCACCGGCCCGGTTGCCGGTAGCACGAGCGTCGGAGGCAACGGTGCCGTCGCCGGAGTCGGTAGCTTCGGCGGCGTCGGTAGCTTCGGCGGAGTCAGTGGATTCGGTGGCACTGGTGGAGTGGGTGGCGGCAAGGGGGGCTTCGGCGGTTCGATCTCGGTCGGCGGCGCGCCTTCGGGGACCGAACAGTGGTTCTGTCAGGTCGAGGACCAGTGCGGCACGACCGGCGTCAAGTTGGAGACCTGCGTCGTCGAGCCCAATCGCCCCATGGGTCCCGAGGATTGCGACGTCGGCCTCTTCACCTGCATCACCGCTTCGGTCGACGGCGCCGAGGTTCCCGTCAATTGCATGTGCGTGCTGGAGTCGACCGAGGGAGAACTCTGTCCTTGCCCGACTCCCAACGCGGGCTGCATCGTCGTCGCCGACCAGATCGTCCCGCTGTGCGAGGAGGGCGCCTACACTTGCCGGTGCGCGCTCACCTGCATCCTGAAATAGCGACGGATGAGCGGCGAGCACGCCTATCGGGAGATCGAAGCGGCGTTCGCGGCTCCGGCGACGCGAACCGCGCGTGAAGCCCTGTCGGCCGAGCAGCGCGCGCACCTGCACGAGTTCTGGCTCGCTCGAGCCGAAGGCGAGCTCACGACCGCGCTCTCCTTCGAGTTCATGTTGGACGATCTTCGGGCGCTCGGGGCGCCCGGCGTGCTCACCGATCTCGCGGGGCGAGCCATCGGGGACGAGCACCGTCACGTCGACTGGTGCCTGCGCTTCGCCGCCTTCTGGAGCGACGCGGCCCCGCCTTTGCCGCGCCTGGGCGGCACGCGTCCCCTCACCTTCGACGGCGCGAGCGATCGCGACAACCGCGTCTTGCGCACCGTCTTCGGCGGCTGCTTCAGCGAGACGGTCGCTTGCGAGGTGCTCATCACCTCTCAGAGTGAGCTGACCCTGGAGAGCGTGCGGCGCCTGAATCAGCAGCACATCGCGGAGGAGGTCGGGCACGCGCGGCTCGGCTGGGGGCTGCTCGGCTGGCCCGAGCTCGGTGCCCGCGATCGCTCGATGCTCGCCGCCTTCGTCCCTGCGATGGCAGCGCTCACGCGCTCGCTCTGGTGCGGGCCGAAGCGGGAGCTGAACCCGGAGCTTCAGGCGCTGGGCTATCTGTCGCTGCCGATGGTCGAGGCGGCGTGCGAGCGCGCCCTCACGGGCGTCACGTTGCCTGGTCTCGAGCAAAACGGCGTGCGGGTGTAGCGGCGGGCAGCACTGGAGATCTCTGCCCCCACGTGGGAACCGTCGCTAGCGCTCAGCACCTTCTCGAATACACCAGCCGGTCTTCTCACCTTTCGCGATCACGCCCACGGAGCAACCGCCTTCGTGGATAAGAGCTGAAGCATCCCCTCATATGATGCCGAGCATTTTGCGCGAAAGTTCGTGCTCGGAGACGATCTTGCCGAAGGCTTCCATCAACGGCTGAAGGCGCTCGTCGCGAACGTTTGGCAACGCCGAATACCAATAACAGCCTTGACGAAATAGGGAATGCGTTCGTCGCTTCACGGTATTGACCTTCAAGTACTTATCCAAACCAGCTGCTTCGCTGGCGGCCCCCAGCAACGTGAGCAAGCCTTGGGCGAAGGCGGCGAGCATCAGCAGCCGATCGCGTCGTGCCGGGTCCTTGATGTGAGTGCTGGACAGACCGAGGCCAAAGCGCAGG
>JAEZYO010000223.1 GCA_023419055.1 Pseudomonadota bacterium
CCCGCCGCTCCCCGCCGTGCCGCCCGCTCCGCCTCCAGACGCTTCGGTGTCCGAACCCGCGGCTCCGGCCGCCGCTCCCGCCGAAGATCCGTGACCACCGGCGCACCCGAGCAGCGACGCCAAACCGAGCGAAACGATCACGCTTCTCATCGCCGTGGACGCTAGCGCGCGAGCTCTCGCGCGTCCGCGACGCGCGGCGGGCGCGAGCGCGTCAAGACGAGGATTTCGGTCCTTTTCCGTCGCCGCCCAGACGGGCCTCCAGCGCCGCCAGCCGTCGTTCGACTTCGAGCCGGGCTTCGCGCTCTCGCTCCTTCTCCGCGCGCTCTCGCTCCTTCTCCGCGCGTTCGTGTGCCTGCTCGGTCGGCCAGAGGAGTCGTCCCTCCCGATCCGACGCGACCTGGGGCAGGCCGTCTTTCACCAGCAACCAGGCGCCCATTCGTTCGGAGAACACCGGCCCGGGTCCTGCGTAGGCGCGGTCGAACGTCGCCGTCTCGTCACGACGCCAGAGCTGAATCGCGAACGGACCGCCGAGGGCACGCGGCCCGATGAGCCTGGGATCGAAGACCGCGAGCTCACCAGTGCCGAACGCGGCGTAGCGCTCGGGGAGGTCGACGTAATCCTTGTAGGGGTGATGATCGCTCACGATCTCGACGCAGAGCTGTGGCGCGTGGTGCCCTGCCTTCCAGAGCCGCAAGCTCGTGAGGTCGAGCACGTCTTCAGGCGGAGGGTCGAGGAGGCAGAGATCCGGATCGATGCCGATCTGAGGTCGCTCCTCGAGCCAGCGCACGGCGAGGCTCTCGGCGACGAAGAGCGGACGACCTGCGCTCGAAGCCCATTGATTGAGCACCGAAGCCAGGTGCCGAACGGCGATCGAGTGCGGAATGGATTGCGGCACGGGCCAGTTCTCCGGAATGGCCCACTCGTCCGCCGCGCGCCGGGCAGCGTAGCGAAGCTCGATGCGTACCGCCTGCGTCACGGAGAGGAGTGTAGCCTGCATGGGGACCGGCGCACGAGTACGCACGCAGCGTGCCTCGCTTCGCACAGCCGTTTTCCGCGGGGCCACGCCTTGTTCGGTGTCAGCGGCCGCAGGCGGGTGCGTTGGCGGCCTTTTCGCTCACGGATCTCAAACTCGGGCTACAGCCCGAAGCGACGCGATGTTAAGGCGCGGAAACCTTGGAGCTGGTTGCGACCCTCGATCGTGTACGTGGACGAACCTACGGCGCGCTGCTGCGGGTACCCGGAAGCCGGTCGATCGTCGCGCACAAGGAACGCCGCCTGTCTCTGCTCCTCGCGCTCGGCGCGGTGCCCGCGTTCCTGTTCGCGCTTCTTCTTCCGAGCTTCTCCCTCGTCGTCGCCCCGCTCGTGCTCGGGGTGCCGCACCTCGCCGCCGATCTTCGCTACCTCGTCCTCAAGCCGCGCTGGCCTCGGGCGCTGCTCGGTCTCCTTCTCACGGGTAGCGTCGCGGTCATCGCGCTGCGCGCAGCCGAGCTCACCACGGGTGACTCGTTCGCACGCGCGGAGGTCTCTGCTGCGTGGCTCTGGTGCGCCGGCGCGGCGGCGCTCGCCCGGCGAGCTCGAGCCTGGAAGCTCGCCGTCGCGGCCGGCTTGCTCTTGGCGTTCGGAGCGTTCGCCTGGCTTCTACCCGAGGTGGCGCGGCTCGTCTTCGGCTACGCGCACAACCTGATCGCCATCGCGCTCTGGCTGACGTTCTTCGGCGGGGCCTCGCGCTCCGCCCTCCTCGCGCTCGCGCTAGTGGGCGCAGGGAGCGTGGCGCTGCTCTTCGGTGGGAGCACGTACTTGCCGTTCACGCACGAGCTGCTCGGCAATCGACTTGCACCGTTCGGCGATGCTTTCGCTCCGGCGAGCGACTGGTTCGCCCTGCCGAGCGTCGGACCAGGCATCGGCCTCGGGATCCTGACGTCGTTCGCGTTCCTTCAGTCGGTTCACTACCTGCTCTGGCTGCACGTCATCCCCGGCCAAGAAGTGCCCGGAAATCGAACCCGAAGCTTCGCGCAGTCTCTGCGCTCTCTGGTAAGCGACTTCGGCCTTCCGGGGCTCGTCGTGATCGCTGGTCTGACGGCGCTCACGGTGTCGGGGATCTTCGTCGCGCCGGAGAGCGCGCGCACCGCGTACACGTCACTGTCCACCTTCCACGGTTACGTGGAGCTCGCGATCGGCCTCTTCGCCTGGCTCTCCGCGAAGTCGAGCTCGTCCTCAGGGCGTGACGGCAATCTCGAGTCGGCTCGGTAGCTTTCCGAACTCGCGCATGGCCTCGGGCGACGACTGCGCGCCCCGACCGGCGGCAGAGAGCTTCTGCGCCGAAACCCCGCACTTGCTCTCCAGGATCGCCGCTGCGGACGCCGCCCGGCCGGCCGTAAACTGCCAAATCGAATCGGCGGCGGGCGGAGCTTCAGGGCTCACGCCGCCGAGCGCGAGGGGGCGCCCCTGAGCGGCCTTGGCGACGTCGCAGAGCAGCGCCTTCCCCTTCGGTGAGACGTCGCTCTTGCTGGGAACGAACATCGACGCCTCACCGACCCCGATGATCACGCTCTCACCCGAGACAGTGAGCGCGACGCCGCCCCTCGAGATGGCCTTCTCGAGCTTGGCCTCGAGATCCTTCTTGAGCGACGCGACCTTCTCTGCGCCGGCCTTCGTCGCGCCGTCCCGCTTGTCTCGCTCGGCGGCGAGCTCGGACTTCTCGCGGCTGACGCTCTCGAGCTCTCGCTTGGTCGTTCCGAGCGAAGCCTCGAGGCCTTCGATCTTTTGCGAGAGCGTGCGCTGTTCGCCCGTGAGCGATTGATGAGCTCGGTAAAGGGGTAGGTAATAAGCCGCAACGAAGGTCGCGACCCCGACCACGGTGAGCCCGACGAGGACCCGCTTGAAGCGAGAGCCGGGAGCGCTTGGAGCGCGAGCGGCAAAGGCGTTCTGTTCCGGTTCTTCTGCCCAGGCAGGAAGGCGCGCCATGTGGAATCGAACAAGTACACCAGGCCGGTCGGTGTGCCAGCACCTAACTTCGCTGGAAGCGGCACTATTTGACCGGGCACCAAATGCTCAGTCTAACCGGAATTTCTCGACCGTTCTGACAGAACTTATTCATGCTCAACTGAATTCATCGAAAAAGCCGGCTGGAATCGCTCCCGCAGCAGGCGTACCCTCCCGAAGGTCATGGCTCAAGCAACCTGGGCTGATGAGCTCGCGGGGGTAGCCCCGCAGGTCACCAAAGAGGACGAAGAACTCTGGCACGTCGCCGTAGCGCCGGGAGAGGTGAAGATCCTCTCTCTCGAGCAAGTCGACGATCTCTACCGCCTGGAGATCATCGACGACTCGACGCTGGTTTGGCAGCCGGGAATGAGCGGGTGGCTACCGCTGTCGGTCGTGGCCGGCGATGACGACGAAGAGCCGGCGACCACCCAGCCGGTGCATTCGATCCCCCCGCCGCCCGCTCGGTTGCCCGCGCCGCCGCCTGCACCGCCCTCGCTGCGTGCAGCCCCGCCGTCTCGGCCCGCACCCCCGCCGCGACCGGCGCCTCCCCCTTCTCGTCCAGCTCCGGCGCCATCCGTACGGCCTGCTCCTGTCGTTGCCTTGCCGGTTCCGTCGCGGCCCCCCGTCGCGCTCGCTACAACGGACGCGTTCGGTTTGGTCGCTCAACCGGCTCCCGTTTCGCGCCCCCCGGCGCGCATCGAGCCGCTGGTGCCGACGCTCCGCCCGCTCGCCTTCGACCCCGCACCGTCGTTTCACCCGGCTCCACGCGCTCGCTCCGGCGGCGGCTCGTTGATCTTCGTGGCGGCGCTCGCCGGCCTCGTCGTAACGCTCTACCGTAACGACATCCTGCACTCGGCCGCGCGCTCCGCGGGACTCGAGAGCACTTACCTCAAACTCGAAGGCGCGCTCGGTGGACCCAGTTTCGGTACGCCACGCGCCATCGAGGAGCTGCGTCCGAGCGCGGTCGCCGCAGCGGGAACCAGCCCGTCGCTGACGACCCCGAGCAGTTCGACGAGCGACTCTTCGAGCACCTCCTCGACCTCGACGACGACGTCTACTTCCTCGACCTCGACTCCCTCGCAGAAGACCGAGCCG
>JAEZYO010000350.1 GCA_023419055.1 Pseudomonadota bacterium
CGGCTCGGCTCTGGGTCTGATCTTCGCGTCGTACTCCACGATGGACTACGCGGAGCACCTCGACCGGGGGCTCCACGACGTCCACTGCTCGTTCATCCCGGGTGCGGGCGCGACGAGCGAGGCGGAGGCCTGCCGCGCCGCGATGTACAGCCCTTATTCCGCCCTTTTCAAGGAATCCCTCTGGGGCGGGATCCCCATTTCCTTGTTCGCGCTCGGGGCCTTCACGTTCTTCGCCGGGTTCGCGCTCTACCTGCTGCTCGCGGGTCCGCGCGCGCCCAAGGCGGCCGTGAGCTTCTTCGCGATGGTTTCGGTGACGCCGCTCGTCGTCTCACTGTTGATGCTGACGATCAGCGTCTTCAAGCTCGGCGACGTGTGCAAGACCTGCGCGGGGATCTACATCTCCTCGTTCTTGCTCGCCGTGGGCGGCGTGGGCGGCGTATTCGGGCTCGACAAGAACCCGAGCGCCCGCGACAAAGCCTCGCCCATTCTGGCGCTCGGGTGGCTCGCCGCGCTCGGCCTGGTCACGCTCGTGCCCGCGGCCGTGTACGCCGCGAGCGCTCCGGACCAGCGCCCCTACCTGTCGCAGTGCGGGGAGCTCAAGCAGCCGAAGATGAAGGGCAGCGATCCGGTCAAGATGCGCGGCGCTCGCGCGGTGCGTCCGGCGCTCTTCTTCGAGGACCCTCTCTGTCCCACCTGTAAGGCTTTTCACGATCGGCTGACCGCCGAGGACGTGATCGAGAAGCTCGACTCCGAGCTCGTGCTCTTCCCGCTCGACAGCGAGTGCAACTGGATGCTGGATAGGCCGCTCCACCCCGGAGCGTGCATCGTCTCGAAGGCCGTGCTCTGCGGCGGCGATCAGGCGCGGCAGGTGCTCGAGTGGGCGTACGCCGAGCAGACGTACCTGACGCGCGCCGGAAAGGCGGGCCCCAACGTGATGCGGGCGGCCATCAAGCAACGCTGGGGCGAGCAGATGCTCCGCTGCGTGGACGACCGCAAGACCGAGGTGCGCCTGAACCAGCACCTGCACTTCGCGTCGGACAACAACGTGCCGGTTTCGACGCCGCAGATGTACCTCGGCACGAAGCGGGTCTGTGACGAAGACACCGATCTCGGCTTGCGCTTCACCCTGCGCGAGCTCGCCCCGGAGGTGCTCCAGTGACCGTGTCGAACGCCGAATCCACGCCGCGTGGAGCTCCGCGGCCAGGCGAGCCGTCCGGCTCGATCGCCGGCCTGATCGGGGCGGGGGTGGGCGCCGGCCTCCTCGTGTGCATGACGCTCGCGGTGGCGGTCTGGGTCTCCTCGGCGAAGAAGCGGCTCGTCACTCCGCAGGCCGAGAAGCCCAAGGTGGCGATCGCCGACCAGGCCGAGGTCGGGTACTGCACGCCGCGCTTCAAGGAAGTGCTCGAGCGCGTGCTCCACTCGTGCGGGTTGGCCGAAGGCGACTCACGGCGCGGGTGCAAGCCGGCAGACGTGAAGACCTTCGCGTCCATCAGCGACGAGGACTTCAACGAGCTCTTCACGCCGCTCAAGGATCGCGGAGCCGTGATCATGTTCGACGAGGGCATGGACGCGCTCGACGACAAGGCGAAGGCGCTGCTCGAGGACAAGTGGGTCGCGCGCAAGGGCGCCCGCTACTTCTTCGTGGTGGCGCGCGCCTCCAAGTCGGGCACGCAGGCCAAGAACCGCGCGCTCTCCCACCGCCGCGCGAACTCGGTCATGTATCACCTGCAGAGCATCGCGAACGATCCCGAGATCGAGAAGAAGGTGGGCTTGCTCTGGCTCGGCAACGAGTTCGCGCAGCTCTCCAAAGACTATTGCTCGTGGCCCACCTCGCGCGGTGACGCCAAGTGCGACGAGGAAGCCATCAACCGGAGCGCGTTCGTGTCATGGGTCGATTGTCGCTTGTAAGTACGAAGGGTGTCCTGCTCGGCGCTGTGTTGCTCGTGGCCGGGTGCGACAAGGATCCCGCGCGCGCCGAAGACACCGGCGTGCCGCGCTCTCGCAGCCAGGCGGTCGAGGCGACGACCGCCGCGACCACGACCGTCGCCGCGACCAGCAAGCCGAAGGCGTCGGTCGAGAAGGCCCCCAAGGCTCCCCGCGCCCTCTGCAGCGGAGAGCTCGAACGGGAGGGTAAGCCCTTGCCCAAGAAGCCGATCTCGCGCAGCGCGGCCGCCGGCGTTCCCGAGCCGTCTCCCGACCTCAGCGTGGGCGGGGGAAAGTGGACGTGGGTCAATTTCTGGGCGGCCTGGTGCGTGCCCTGTCGCGAGGAAATCCCGCGGCTCAAGGCGTGGGAGCAGCGCCTGGGGTCGCGCTTGCGGGTCGAGTTCGTCTCCATCGACGACGATCAGCGGCAGCTCGAGCAGTTCTTGAACGGGCAGCCAGCCTCCGGGTTGAAGGCCTCCTTCTGGCTGAAAGAAGGCAAGGAGCGCGAGGATTGGCTGCTCGCGGCCGAGGTCGACCCCGATCCGGAGCTGCCGCTCCACCTCTTGGTCGACGCGCGCGGCAAGGTCCGCTGCAAAGTGCAGGGAGCGGTGGAAGACGCGGATTTCGAGGCCGTTCAGGCGCTCGTCGCTCGCTAAGCCGTCCGGGGCTGAAGCCCGCCCGCTGTCTGACGCGCTCGGGTCGTCCGGCGTCGCGGTACTGGTTCCACTGGCAGTGGTAAAAGGACCATGGTTGGATGGGCGGCCAGGAACCAGAAAGATGAAGAGTCGCGCCGACATCGCCGAAGTCGCCAGGCACGCCAAGGTCTCGAAGAGCACGGTCTCGCGCGTGATCAATGGAGGGTACGCGAGCGCTGAGGTGCGAGCGCGAGTGGCGAAGGTCATCCAGAAGCTCGGGTACACACCGTGGACCACGGCCCGTAACTTCTCCTTGGGGCGCGCCGGCTGCGTGGGGCTCGTGATCGAGGACACGCAGAGCGAGTGGATCACGCAGATCCTGGGCGGCATCGAAGAGGAGCTGACGACTCGGCACATCTCGCTCTTGGTTGGCAGCCTGGTTTTGCGCGACAAGTACGACTCCACCGTGATCTCCTCGTGGATCCGCGAGCGTCGAGTAGACGGTCTGATCTTCGCTCACGCCGGTCGCCGCGAGCGTCCGCTGGTCGAAGCGGCCCGCAAGTCCGGGCTCGCCATCGCGATGATCTCGCCCGACGAAAACTTCAAGGGCGCGCAGATCTTGCGGAGCGACAACACCACCGCAGGAAAAGACATCGCGGAGCACCTGTACGGCCTCGGGCATCGCCGCATCGCTTACATCGGCGGGCCGAAGGACTCGTTCGACTCGCGCCAGCGTCTCGAGGGGCTCGAGGCAGGGCTCGCCGCGCACAAGGTGAAGATCCCGGAGAGCAACGTCGTCTTTACTCGATACAACGTCGAGGAGGGCGTCGACTACGCGCGCAAGTGGCAGAAGATGGCGCGCTCGCGCGCGCCGAGCGCGGTGGTGCTCGGCAACGACGCCATGGCCATCGGCTTCATGCGCACGCTGCAATCCGAGGGTATTTCGATCGGGAAAGACGTGTCGGTGGTCGGCTTCGACGACATCCCCGCCTCGGCCATGTACTGGCCGGGCCTTACCACGGTGCGGCAAGAGATGCGCAGCATGGGCGCCGCGGCCTGCCGTTCGCTCATGGCCTCGGTGGAGGGCGAAGAGCTCGCGACCAAGCCCTCCGAGTTCGGGATGAAGCTCGTCGTGCGTCAGAGCACGGGGCCGGCTCCCTCCAAGTGAAGCACTGCCGGCCCGAGTGACGCACCCCACGCTCAAGCTGCCGGCGTTCCTCGAGGGCGAGCTCTCGCGCGGACACCCGTGGGTGTACCGCGATCACGTGCCTCCGAAGTTTCGCGCGCGCCAGGGCAGCTTCGTGCACGTGACCGCGGGCGCGTTCAGCGGGTTCGCCCTCTGGGACACGGAGTCGCCGATCGCGCTTCGCCTCTATTCACGCGTGCGCGCGCCGGACGCGTCCTGGGTCCGGGAGCGCGTGCGCGCCGCGAAGGATCTGCGGTCGTTCTGCTTCGGCCCGGAGACGAACGCGTACCGCTTGCTGTTCGGAGAGGGCGACGGCCTGCCGGGGATCACCGCCGACATCTACGGTCGTTACGCCGCTCTCGTCACGTACGCGGACTCCGTCGACACGCTCGTCCCCTGGGTCGTCTCGGCCCTCCAGCAGGAGCTCGAGCTCGACGGCGTGGTGCGCCGGCGACGGCGCGCCGACAGCGAGGGTGAAGCCCGCACCGAAGCGCTGGTCGGCAAGCTCCCCGAGCCCTTCGTCGTCCTGGAGAACGGGATGAAGATGGAGGTGGATCTGATCGCGGGCCAGAAGACCGGGCTGTTCCTCGATCACCGCGATAACCGCGCCACCATCCGGCGCCTGGCCCCGGGGCGGCGCGTGCTCAATCTCTTCTCTTACACGGGCGCCTTCAGTCTCTCCGCCGTGCTCGGCGGGGCGACGCGCGTCGTGAGCGTCGACAGCGCCGCCCCCGCGAGCGAGGCTGCGAAGCGTAACTTCGCGTTGAACGGCATCGACCCCCAGGATCACGAGTTCGAGGCGCGGGACGCGTTCGAATACCTCGAAGAGTGTCAGCGGCGCGGTCGCAAGTTCGATCTCGTGATCGCGGATCCTCCGAGCTTTGCCGGAGGAAAGCAGCAGCTCAAGCGCGCTCTCCGGGCGTACACGCGCCTCCACGCCGCGTGCTTGCGGGTTACCGAGCAAGGCGGGCTCTACGCCGCGGCAAGCTGCACGGCGCAGGTGAGCCCCGAGGCCTTCCGGGAGACGCTCGGCGATGCGGGCGAGCGAGCCAAGACCGATCTCTTCCTCGTGCACGACGCCGGGCACGCGTTCGACCACCCGATCCGCGCGGCGCACCCCGAGGGGCGCTACCTGAAATTCATGGTCGCGCGCGCGCTCGAGCGAGCGTGATCGCGCTCAGCGCCGGTACAGGTCGGCGGCGACGCACAGGTGGTCGGACGCGCCTTCGCACCCGACCACGAAGCTCGAAAACCCGATGTCCTGGCTCGAGAAAATGCGATCTAGCCGGAGCCACGGCAAGGCCGCCGGGTACGTGTGACCGAACCCGAAACCGACCTCGCGGAAGCCGTCCCGGTATTCACCGAAGGCTTCGGCGAGCGCGGGGCTCAGTGCCGGCGAATTCGTGTCACCGGCGATGATGAGGGGGAGCTTCTCCTCGCGAGCGCGCGCCGCGACGGCGTCGAGCTGACGTTGGCGCAGGCCCGCGTTGCCCTCGACCTGGGGCGCCGCCTCGCCCGAGAACGAGCGTCCCGAGAGGGCGCCCTTTCGCGTCCCAGCTCGGCGCATCGCGCGGAACGCGCCGCGCGGCGAGATCGGGTGCAGGTTGTAGACCGCGGTCGGGCCGAGCGGCGTGTCGACGACGTAGCGCACGAAGCGGAGCGTGCGCTCCTTGCCGTACCAGGGCACGGGATCGGGCACCGTGACCTCGAGCAGAGGGTAGCGGCTCGCCAGCATGAACTCGCCTTGTTCGTGCACGACCGGGTACTCCTTCTCGAGGATGCTCTTCAGCGGGTACTGGATGGTCGCCTCCTGGAGTAGCAGGAGATCGGGCGAATGCTCGGCGATGGCGCGCGCGACGCGATCCGTGCCGAAATCACAGGACGTGATGTTGAAGCTCATCACGCGGAACGGTCGCGCGCCTTCGGGCGGCTTGCCCGCGAGCGGCAGCGCCGTCCCCATCAGGACCAGGAGCAGGCCGAGCGCCGCGGCCTGAGTCCAGAGCAGGCTGCGCCTCTGGTAGAGCCAGAGCCCGAGCGCGATGAAGGGGAGCGGCAGCGCGAAGCCGAGCCGGGGCAGGTAGAGACCGACCGAGGTCACCCAGTAGCGCTCGCCGACGAAGCGGAAGGCGACGATCAGCGCGAGCAGCACGAGCGGGTACGCGAAAGCGAGGATCAGGGTCAGCCGTCTCGAGAACCGCGAAAGGGCCTTGCGGACCTGCACTAGCTTTCGATAGCACCGCTTCGACCTCGAGGGTGCTCCGCCCCGTTCGCGGCGCGGAATTTGACGCGTGGCCGAGGCGGGGCGAAAGGCGAGGGATGAGCGGAGCTCGCGAAAGCTTGAGCCAGGAGTTGCTCGCGCTCGTCACGAGCAGCTGGGTGTCACAGGCGCTCTACGTGACGGCGGAGCTCGGCCTCGCCGACCACCTGGCGCGAGGACCGATGTCGAGTGAGGCGCTCGCGCTCGTGACCCATTGCCACGAGCCGTCGTTGCGGCGCTTGCTGCGCGCGCTCGTGACGCTCGAGGTGGTTTCGGAGCCCGAGGTCGGAACCTTCGAGCTCGGGCGGCTCGGGCGGTTACTCGAGCGCGACGCGCCGAACTCGCTCGCCGCCTGGACTCGTTGGTGGGGTGGCAACTTGTGGCCGGTCTTCGGTCGCTTGCTCGACTGCGTCCGCACCGGCGAGAGCGGTCGCGCCATCGCTTACGGCAGCCGCGGCTTCGCGCACCTCGAACGCGATCCCGAGGCCGCGGCGATCTTCAATCGCGCGCTCGCCGAGCTCACCCGACTGCACGCGGCGACGTTGGTCGAGCACTACGACTTTTCGCCGTTCGCTTCGATCGTCGACGTGGGCGGCGGCTACGGAGAGCTGCTCGCGACCATCCTCGCCCGTCACACGACGGCGAGAGGCGTCCTCTTCGACCGGCCCCACGCGCTCGCGGGGGCTCGAGAACACTTGAGCGCGGCGGGCGTGGTCGAGCGCTGCGAGTTCGTGAGCGGTGACTTCTTCGACTCCCTGCCCGGCGGGGCCGACGCCTACGTGTTGAAGAGCGTGCTCCACGACTGGGACGACGAGCGAGCGCTCCGCCTGCTGGAAGTCTGCCGGCGCGCGCTGCCGGAGCGCGGCCGATTGCTGATCGTCGAGCCGGTGATGCCCGAGCGGCTCGCCCCAGGAGCGGCCCATCGCCAGCTCGCGCGGAGCGACCTGACCATGCTCGTCGCGCACGGCGCGAGCGAGCGCACCGAAGCTGCGTACCGCAGCCTGCTTTCGCGCGCGGGGTTCTCGCTCGAGCGCGTGGTGCCCGCGGGGCCGACCTTCAGCGTGCTCGAGGCCGGCGCGCCCAGTTCGCTGCCCGAGCGGCCAGCTGCGTGAAGGTGGGGTGGGCGAGCACGTCCTCCGAGTGTCCGAGCGAACAGTAGAAGACCTTGCCCTCTCCCCACTGCCGTCGCCAGGCGACGGGCATTTCCACGCCGGCGAGCCACGGCAGGTCACCGCCGACGATGGTGGTGGTCGCGAGCACCGTGACCGCCGGGTCGACGAGCAGGTAGTACTGCTCGGAGGTGACGCGAAAATCGCCGAGCCCCATGGTCAGAGGATCCGGGCGCAGGCGCACGTCGTACGTGACGCGATCACCGCCCGGGTGTCCGACGAACTGACCGCCCAACACGGCCTTGTACGGGCGGCTCGTCAGGAAGGCGCTCGCCGCGCC
>JAEZYO010000351.1 GCA_023419055.1 Pseudomonadota bacterium
AGACCTTGCGCGTGTTCCCGCAGTTGCCGTCCGTGAGCATCGACGTCGGCGTGATGGAGAAGGTGGGCGCGTTCCACGTCGTCCCGGGCAGCTTCGGCTGGAGCGATCTCGGGAGCTGGGAGACCGCGTGGGATCTCTCGAACAAGGACGCCGCCGGTAACGTCGCCAACGCATCCGGCATCGTGGTCGACGCCCGTAACAACTTGATGGTCGACCTGCGCCGCGACGGAAAGAAGCGCGTGATGGCGGCGGTGGGCGTCGAGGATCTGTGCATCATCGAGACCGACGACGCGCTCCTCGTCATCCCTCGCTCGCGTTGCCAGGACGTGCGCGCGGTCGTGGAAGCCCTCAAGGAAAAGGGTCACGACCACCACCTCTGAGCGCTGGTTTTGGGGCTAAGAGCCGGTTTGAGGTTCTAGGACCGGCTCTAAATCCCGGCGGTCGGGGCCGCGAGGAGCTTGACCTTGCCCTTCAGGCGCTGGCTCACGAAGACCTGGTTGTCGTGATCGACGATCACGGCTCCGACACCGTCCAGCGACTCCACGAGCTCGAGCCCCTCGCGCGCGCCGAGGATGAAGACGGCGTCGTCGACCATGTCCGCGACGGTGGCGTCCGGCGCCCAGATCGTGACGCTGCGTGACGCCGTGGCCGGGTAACCGGTGCGAGGATCGATGATGTGGTGGTAGCGCTTGCCGTCCACCACGTAGCTCCGAGCGTAGTCGCCCGCGGTCGAGAAGGCGCGATCGGTCAGCTCGATGACGGCGAAGAACTTCTCCTCCGCGCCGCGTGGATCTCGGATACCGCTCACCCACGGCGCTCCGTCGGGCTTGCGCCCGGCGCCGTACAGATCGCCGCCCGCCTGCACCAAGAAGGCGTCGAGCCCCGCCTCGCGAAGGACTCGAGCGGCGCGGTCCACGATGAAGCCCTTGGCGATGCCGCCGAGCCCGATCTTTTGATCGTTGCCGATGCGGACGGCGCGTTCGGTCTGGTTCAGCTCGACGCGGCGGTAGTCGATGAGCCGGCGGAGCCGCGTGATGTCGGCCTTCTTCGGCACGCGAGGCTGCTCCTCTTGGGACGAGCCGAATTTCCACAAGCCGCTCATGGCCTGGAAGGTGATGTCGAAGGTGCCTTTGGAGAGCTTGCCGGCCTCGAGGCTCTTCGCGAGCACCTCGTACGTCTCGGGGCTGACGGTGACCCAGGCGCCGGGCTTGAGGTTGACCTGTCCGATCTCGCTGTCGTCGCGCCACTCGCTCATCAACCCTTCGAGCCGTCGCATCTCGGCGATGGCGCGGGCGATCGCTGCGCGCGTCGCCGTCTCGTCGACGCGCGCGTTCGTGTAGACGACGAAATGGAGCTTGGTTCCCATGGCCGTCTCCTGCACCTCGACCTTCGCCGGCGCGGGCGCCGCGGCAGGTGGGGGGGACGCGCTCGAGACCGTGGCGCCCGGCGTGGTCGCGCTCGCCGCCGGGCTCGGCCGAGCGGCCTCCGGCTCGACGTGCGCCGGCGCGCTCGAAACCGGGGTCGGAGCCGTGCGATCGCAGGCCGACAAAAGCAGTAACCCCGCGGTGATCGCGTTCGACAATCGGAAGCGCCGGCGGGTGAGGGGAGAGAAGGCTGGCGTGCGCTGCACGGGGCGCCTAGCTTACGCGCATGGCACTCGACCGTGGTGCTCTGGATCGCGCCGTCGACCGCATCGGCGAGACGCTGATCGATCTTTCACGAAAAATCCACGAAAACCCCGAGCTTTGCTTCGAGGAGCACCGAGCCGCGGCCTGGATCGCCGAGTACGTGGAGCAGACCGCCGGCGTCCAGGTGGAGCGCGGGCTCGGAGGGCTCGCCACGGCCCTGCGCGCGCGGGCCGGCAAGGGGGCGACGGCCAGGGTCGCGATCTTGGCCGAGTACGACGCTCTCCCGAGCATCGGTCACGCTTGCGGACACAACCTGATCGCCGGCGCGGCGGTCGGGGCGTTCGTCGCGCTCTCGAGTCAAGCCGAGGCGCTCGGTGGCACCGTCGAGCTCGTGGGCACGCCCGCGGAAGAGGGCGGGGGCGGCAAGATCAAGCTGCTCGAAGCCGGCGTCTTCGAAGGCGTCTCGGCGGCGATGATGTTCCACCCTTTCGACCGCGACTTGCTCTCGCACAGCGCGCTCTCGAGCACGCGCATCGCGTTCGAGTTCCACGGCGCGCCTTCGCACGCCGCGATCGATCCGAGCGAGGGCCGAAGCGCGCTCACCGCGGTGCTCGACACCTTTCGCCTGATCGACGGACAGCGCGTGCACTTCAAGGACGGCGTGCGGGTGCACGGCATCGTGACCAACGGTGGTCAGGCCGTGAACATCATCGTCGAGGACGCCGCGTGCGAGTTCTCGGTGCGCGCCAAGACCACGGCCGAGGTCGAACGAGTCAAGGCGATCGTGGTGCGCTGCGCGCGAGCGGCCGCGCTCGCGTCCGACGTGGAGCTCGAGATCACGGAGCGGCGCGGCTACCGCGAGATGAAGAACAACATGGCCATCGCGCAGCGCTTCGGCGCGGCGCTCGAGGCGCTCGGTAGGAGGCCCCGGGTCGCCGACGAGCGAGTCGGCGCAGGCTCGACCGACATGGGCGACGTCAGCCAGTTCGTGCCCTCGATTCACCCCTGGCTCGGGATCTGCGACGAGGGCGAGACGTCGTGCCACCAGCACGAGTTCGCGGCTTGCGCGGCGAGCCCGCGCGGCTTCGAGACCATGATGGTGGCCGCCAAGGCGATGGCGCGCACTGCCGCGGATCTGCTGGAAGACGCAGGTTTGCTCGAGCGGGCGCGCGCCGAGTTCGCGGGGTGAGCGGCTTCCGCCGCAAAGTTTGAATCGCCGGGCCGAGCGAGTACCCTCGCCGCATGGCTCGCTTCCGTGCTCTTTCGTTCGCGACCTCGCTCGTGGCCCTCTCGACGCTGATCGCTTGCGGCGGTGGAAAGGAGCCGCCGGCGGCGCCCGAGGCGGAGAGCGCCGAAGCGCCGTCCACGTCGGCCGCGGATCTGCCCGGCGAAGCGCCTGCGGAGCCCTCCGACGCGACGAGCCCGGCTGCGGAGTCCGAGCCGAGCCC
>JAEZYO010000382.1 GCA_023419055.1 Pseudomonadota bacterium
AAGAGGAGGTGGTCGCCGAGCTCGTGGAGCTCCGCGAGCGGCGCCTCGAGCTCGTCGCGCGAGACGGCGCCTCCGCTGCCGACCACTACTTTCAAGCGGAGCAAAATGCGCGCGTGGTGAGGAGCGCGGAGGAGTACTACCGCTCGATGTTCCGCGGCCGCATCTCGTCGTGGAATCTCCGCGACACGCACATGGTCGAAACGCTGGACGAGCTCATGAAGCACCTAGGGCAGCGCTGGTCCAGGCCGAAGGCCGTAGTGTGGGCGCACAACTCACACGTCGGTGACGCGCGAGCCACCGACATGGCCCGCATCGGCGAGCTCAACATCGGCGAGCTCGTGCGACGGCGCTACCCGGGTCGCACGTTCTCGATTGGCTTCAGCACCTACTCCGGCACGGTGACTGCTGCATCGAGCTGGGGCGGCACGGCGGAGCGCAAGCGCGTGCGGCCAGGCTTGCCCCATAGCCTCGAGGAGCTCTTTCACTGTGTCAGCGCGAGAGCCTTCTCGTTGTGCCTAGAAGAGCGCGAGCTCGAGAGCGTGCCGGCCCTCGCCGAGCCGCGCCTTCAGCGCGCCATCGGCGTCATCTACAAGCCCGAGAGCGAACGGCAGAGTCACTACTTTCACGTCCGGCTCCGCGAGCAGTTCGACGCCATGATCCACATCGACCAAAGTCACGCGCTCGAGCCCCTGGAGCCAGGGGCGGGGTGGATGGGCGGCGAGGCTCCGGAGACGTTCCCGAGCGGCCTCTAGCGCGTCGAAGCGCCTCCGGCGGAAGGGGCCCACCAGCACCCCGAGCGCGCTGAAATGCGCAGTAATCCCCGCGGCGCCGGCCGCTCCTTTCCGCTAAGATTCACCGAGAACGATGGACCGATCCAGGCGTATGACTCCCTCTGGCACGCCGGCGGTGAGGGCGCCCGCCCCGTCCAATCACCCGCGCCCGAGGGGTAATCTGCTGCTCGCGCCGGCGCATTTGCTGCACCCCTCCGGCACCATCGAGCTCGAAGAGGGCAAGTCGGTCGCCATCGGTCGCGACGCGTCTTGCGAGGTCGTCCTCGTCGATCCGCTGACCTCCCGCCGTCACGCGACGATCAGCGTGCTCTCCGACGCCATCGTCCTCGAGGATTGTTCGAGCACCAACGGCGTCTACTTGAACGGCGTGCGCATCTTCGGGAGCGCCCTGCTCCGCGCCGGCGACAGCATCTTGATCGGAGCGACGCAGCTTTCCGCCTTCTGAAGCTCGACGCCGCTTCCGCCAAGGGAAACGACGGCGACCGCGAAGGTCCGAGCTCGTGGGGACTCTAACGCAGGGAGAGTCACCCCATGCTTCATTCCTTCGAGAAGTGCTTGCTTTTGAGCCTCGTTGCCATCGGTTGCTCTGATCCCGCCCCGACGGAAAGTGCGCTCGAAACCGCCGAGCAAGCGCTCGTTCCCGAGATCGACGCGCGGCGGTCGCTCGCGGTGACGGACCAGGTGATCGTCTCGCAGTTTTCACTACAGGCGGTGCTCGATCGACTCGTCACGCCGCCGCAAACCAGCCTGTCCCTGTTTCAGGGCTGGATGCAAAGCTACGCGGTCTGCAGCGAGGTCATCGATGGCGTGGTGGTGCCGAACTCCTTCAACGGCTTCCCGTTCACGTGTCGGCCAGCCGACGCCGCGGACCAGCAACCCTTCGACCCGAGTCAAGCCACCGACTACTTCGCGGTCGGCTTGTTCAACCGCTTCGACCTCGCGCCTGCCAGTGGAGAAAACTGCGGGGAATATCGCATCGTCTTCGCTCGACGTTCCGGCCTCTTGAACGCGGGCCGTTCCCGGAAGTTCTTGATCTTCGAAGCGGTTCTTCCGAACCCGACGCCTGCGGAGGGCCTGGCGGGCTGCCTCCCCGTCGCGAGGTTCTGGGCCGATCTCAGCGCGGTCGCCTCGACGGAGGAGCGCACCGCCCGGCTCCAGCAATTCTTCTTCGACGGCATTCCCGGCTTTGCTCCGGCGATCCATCCCGATCACTACGGCGCGCTCGGGGGGCAGATCCGGGTCAACTCGTTCCTGCAGTTTCCGGACTGGAGTCTGCGCGAGTTCAAGGTCGAGACCGTCTGCGACCCGACCTGTCAGCAACGGATCGTGCCGGCCCCCACCGCGACCAACCCGCACTTTAGCCTGGTGCGGACGCCGGGCGCTTTTGACGCGCACCCTCTCGCGCAGCAATTTCAGCAGACGGCTCTCCTCGAGAACCTTTCCGAGCCGGGCAAGGACCTGCTCGATGGTCAACCCATCACGATGGCCTTCCGCAACGGAAACCTATTCAACGCTGGCGAAAGCCTGCTGCCGGAGCCGATCGGGGGACCACCCCAACCCACGCTGAGCATCATCGACCAGATGACGAGCCCGGTCGAGCAGGCGATCCAGCAGCAGCTCATCGCGGTCAGCGCGAACATCACTTCGGGCGATGCGCGCGCGCGCTTGAACGCGCTCACCTGCCAGGGCTGTCATCGCACGGCGAACGACACGGAGGTGCACATGATCGGGCAGAGGTTCTGGCCGTCGTCGTTCGGGTTCACGCACACCTCCGAGCAAACTCAAGCGGGCCCGGACGGTCCGCGCTTCAATCTCTCGACGGCGCTGACCGACAACTTCTTGCCGCAGAGGAAGGCTCACTTGATCGCGTTCTTGTCGCAGTTCTCGGGCCTCGACGCTTTGGTCGACGTGTACAGCCTCTGGGACTCGGGGTACTGCGCCAATATCACCGTCAGGAATCTCACCGCGAGCGCCGTGAGCTCGTGGCAGGTCGAGATCGATTCGGGGGCCGGGACGATCGGCAACTACTGGAGCGCCGTGCGGACCGGCGAGCGCCCTTCGTACACGTTCACGCCCGTCTCCTGGAACGCCGGCATTCCTGCGAATGGGAGCCGGGAGTTCGGCTTCTGTGCGAGCGGAACGAACGCGCCCGAAGTCGTCGGCGTGTCTGCTCCCTGAGGCGCATCAGGGCGACCGCGCCGTCACGGCCTGCCTCTCCGGCGCCCCCGCGTGGGGCCATTCGAGGCGGCGGCTGTCGCGCGCGCGAGCGGGGCCGAGCAGCCGGGCCTGCCATTCGCGCCACGCCGTTTTCCCCGAATCGCGTGAAAGGTGGGACAACCCGGCGAGCTCGATTCTGACCATGCAGGTCCGCGACACCGCGGTGCGGGCGCCTGCACCCGCGCGCGCAGCGAGTTGCACCGCGAGAGCCTTTCGCGTGCCGGATCGCCACGCGTGCGCCGAGGTAGGCAGCCGAGCTTGAATTAAGCATTGAAATGCCGGGGGCGGCCGCAGATCCCGCGTGATCGGGGCGCGCGGCGACGGCGGGCCCGTCGAACGCAGCAGGGGCGCGATTTCGCAGCTCGGGCGCCTGCGCAATCATCCACCACCAACCTCGGGCGGGTCGGTACGCCGGCATCCCGGATGCAATGGGGGAGGGACGAGATGCCCGCGCCCTCACCAGAGGGCTCGGCGCGTCGCTTCGGCAGGAGCGCTGCCGATCTGCATCCGAGGAGGGTTCATGAGAACGGTTGGTATCGTGCTCGGTCTGTTTGCGTTCACTGCCGCTTGCGGCGGCGGTTCGCCCGGGCAGGGTGGCTTCAACGGCAGCGGAGGCAGCGGCGGCTCCGGTAGCGGGAGCGGTCAGGGCGGCGCGGGCGGTGATGCGACTCCGGGGACGGGCGGCGGCGGCGCGGGCGCGGCTCTTGACGGCCCGTGCCCCGAGGGGGCGCAAGAGTCCGGCAATACGCCCTGTGGGTTGAACGAGCGAGGCACCCTCATGCGGCTCTGCACCGAGGGTGATTGGCGAGACACGCCGTACTGCGTGGATCCCGACGAGTGCATCGACGAGAGCCAGGAATGGGGCGACGTCTGCTCGGAAGGCAAGCAGGGACTCAAGCGCTGCAACGCCGGAACCTGGGAGAACGATTGCGTCGAAGGTTGGACCATCACCGCCGGGAGCAGCGAGAGCGACGTCGTGTTCGCGGGTGACGTTCGGGAAGACGGGACGAGCTACCTCGTAGGACACACGACGGGCAATCTCTCCGGCGAGAACGCGGGGTACGACGACGCCTTCCTGATGAAAGTGGCACCCAACGGCAAGGTGGTTTGGAAGAGCCAGTGGGGCACCACGGCTCCCGACGCGGCGCACGGCGTCGTCGCGACTTCCTCGGCGATCTTCGTGGTCGGCTATACGAGCTCCGATCTCGGCGGTCAGAACAGCGGCGGAACCACCGACGCCTACCTCCGAAAGGCGACGCCGACGGGAGAAGAGGTGTGGACGAAGCAGTGGGGAACCCTCGCCATCGAAGCCGCTTCGGACGTGTTCGCCGGCGAGCATCACGTGTTCGTCCTCGGCAGGACCGAGGGCGAGATCGGTGGAAGCAACGAAGGCAAGAGCGACGCGTGGCTCAGCAAGGTCGATGCCGCGAGCGGCGCCATCGACTGGACGGCGCAGTGGGGCTCGGCCGAGTACGACGACACGGCGCGCGGGGTGGTGGATTCTGCGGGCGACGTCGTTGTCGTGGGCAGAACCGAAGGCCAGCTCGGGGAGTCCGCGAAGGTGGGCCTCGCTGACGCGTACGTCCGCAAGCTGAAGGGCGGAGACGCGTCGGAGCTCTGGACGGTTCAGCTCGGCACGAAGGCTCAAGACGGCGCGCTCGACGTCGTCGTGGACGAAGACGACGACGTGCTCGTCACCGGGTACACGGGCGGCCATTTTCTCGGCGAGAAGAGCAAGGGAGGCCTCGACACCTTCTTGGTCAAGCTCGACGGCGAAGACGGAAGCGTGGTCTGGGTCACTCAGTGGGGGAGCGACGCCGAGGATCGGCCGGGCGCGTTCGCTCGCGCGCCGAGCGGCAACCTGTACGTCGCAGGCTCGACGCGCGGCACCTTGCGCGGCCTGAGCGCCGGCCAGAAGGACGCCTTTTTGACCAAGCTCGACCCGGACGGCAAGCTGCTCTGGACCGAGCAGTGGGGCTCCGAGGGCAACGATGCGTCGCTCGGCCTCGGGCTCGACTCCGAAGAAGGGATCTACGTGATCGGCGACACCGACGGAGCTCTGACCAAGGAAACGGCAGGCGCGTTCGACGCCTTCGTCAAACGCTTCTACTCGCATTGAGCCGATTAGAAGAAGCCTGCGTCGAGGGCTCCCAGCTTGGAGATCGTACGGAGGTTCCAAGCGATGGACGCGAGCGCATACCGGCCGACTCCCGAGCTCTCTTCAGGGCTGGAGCCGACGACCGCGTGCAGCACTTTCCCCGAGCGGTCGGCGCTCGCCAGATCCGAGACGAAGAGTCGGTCGCTCCCCGGGGCATCGGTCTCCCAGAGCTCGTGCTGAAGCGCTCGAGATCGAGCGCTACGAGGCGCCGCCTGACGCAAGATCACTTCATCCGAGCTTCTAGCCGCTTGGTGCCGCCGTTGTACGCGAACTTCGCGTCTTCGAAGCTCGGTGGGCCGAAGGTGCCGCGAGCGTTGCGGGAGGCGCAGTAGTCCTCGATCGGCATGCCGACGAAATTGGTGTCGAGCTTCCCGTTCTCGTTCTCGTCGTGAAACGCCGAGAGCCCGTACGTACCCTTCGGAATCCCCGAGAACACGCAGAGCGCCCGGCCACCGTTCACGCGCGCGGTCGCCGGTTGCACGGGCTTCTTCAACCAGCCCCCTTCTCGAAAGAGGCCGCAGCGCACGATGCCCTTCGACGATCGGGTGTGCATCAGAAATTCGATCACGTTGCTGCTCGGCGGTGGCTCGGCGTCGGCCGCGAAGCTTGGCGCGGCAGCAATCGAGGCGATAGCGAGCAGCGTGACGGAAAGCTTCGATCGGCCCGCTGGTTTGGCTTTAGGAATGTCGTGCACCCTGTTCTCCTAGAGAGGTCTGAATGAGGATTCTTTCGAAGCGCTCGTGGCAACTCACGCGCTGGAACGCTCGCGCGAGGGCATGCGCGCGCGTGGCCGTCTCGCTCGAGTCGAGGAGCTCGAGCAACGCGGCTCGGATTTCTCGTGGAGTGCCCTCACGGGCTCGCACCAGGCGCCCGGCGCCGGCCTTCTGGATCGCGGTCATGGCGAGGTACTGATCGAGGTTCGACGGCAATCCGAGCACCGGCCTACCCAGGGCGAGCGCCTGGTAGCCGGTGCTGGACCCACCGTTCGTCACGACGACGGAGGCGAGGCGGGCCGCCCGATCACCCGGCAAGTACTCCGCCGCGCGCACGTTCTCGGGCAGGGAGGACGGAAGCTCCTTGCCGGCGCTGGCGAGGAGCACGGTTACCGGCAGATCCGAGAGCGCCTCGAGCACCGCGGGCAACGCGGACGCTCTCCCGGACGAGCCCAGGGTCAGGTAGACGAGCTGCTTGCCATCTCGGCCGTCGAAGTCCCAAGGCAGCGCGACGTCGGGCGCCCACGGGATATGCCCCAGATAGTGGTGGTGCGCCGGCAGATCACGAGTCGGGCAGAGCTCGGGAATGTCCGGGTAGAGAACCAGATCACCCTGCGTCAGCACCCCGAGCAAGCTGTCGACGGCCGGTAACCCGTACGCCTTCCGCAATGCGTTCACGGGCGCGGCAAAGTGAGCAAAGGCGCTGGGGACAGCCCGCGGGAAGTAGCGTTCTGCGAGCTCGACCCCGAGCAGGCTGACGATGGGGTGGTCGGGGACGGGGAAGCCGTCTCGCTCTGCGTATGGACTCCAGTAGGCGTTGATCAAGGTGGCGCAGCGCACGCCGCTGACTGCCGCGCTGGTGGGGAGGGAGAGCCGAAAGTCGCCGACCACCAGAGCGGGTCGAACACGAGCGATGAGCTCGAGCTCGGCCGCCACGTAACGCCGCAACACGTCGAGCTCGTAGAGCCGGCGCCCTCGTTCGAGCTTCCGCATGCCCTCGCGCTTGTCGATGCCGAAGAGGGGCCAACGACGAAAGT
>JAEZYO010000398.1 GCA_023419055.1 Pseudomonadota bacterium
GCTCCTTACACCTCGTTCCTCTTCACCTCTTTTAAGGAGCAGACGAACGAAGGCTCGGCGTCGATGGGGGCCAAAGGGCCCCGCCGCGCGGGCCACGTTCGCCTTCTGACGCCGAATTTCACGGTTAGCGGCGCAAAAATGCCGTCAAATCGAGGCTCGAAGCGCGATTCGGGCTTCTCGCTTGACGAAGCGCGAAGCTTCCGTCATAAGACCGCGCTCCGCGGGAACCGGCCCGTTTTCGTGTGCCTCCCGCGGTCCTCGAACGAAAGATCCCGAGCCCTCTCGGCCCGGGTCAGACCAGAGACAGGTCATCGCCATGCCGAAGATGAAGACGAACCGCGCTGCAGCCAAGCGCTTCAAGGTAACCGGGTCCGGCAAAGTCCGTCGGCCGAAGGGCGGTGCCCAGCACAACATGATCGGCAAGTCCCGCAAGCGTCGCCGCCGCCTGCGCGACAACGACATGGTCGACGGGACGTTCGAGAAGCGCATCAAGATCATGCTGCCGTACGGCTGAAGTAGGAGAAGGTTCGAATGTCGCGCGTCAAAAGAGGTCCGTCCCCCCGCCGTCGTCACAAGCGCGTCCTCGCTCAGGTCGAGGGTTTCTGGGGTGGTCGGAAGAACCACTACCGTCAAGCCATGCGCGTGCTCTGGAAGAGCTGGCAGTACGCGTACGTCGGCCGCAAGCTCCGGAAGCGTGATTTCCGCCGTCTCTGGATCACCCGCATCAACGCGGCGTGCCGCCTGAACGGCACGAGCTACTCGCGCCTCATCGCGTCGCTGAAGAAGTCCGGCATCGAGCTCGACCGCAAGGTGCTGTCCGACATGGCGACCAACGACGGGGCCGCGTTCAAGAACCTGGTCGGCCTGGTCAACGCGGCCGGCTGAGACCTGTGTCGGGCGATCTCCTCGAGAGCCTGCACAGCGTCGTCCTGCGTGCCCAGGAACAGTTCAAGGGCGCGAAGACCGAGCATGACCTCCGCGCGCTCCGCGCGGAGGTGCTCGGCAAAAAGGGCGAGCTCACGGCGGTCCTGCGGTCGCTCGGTCAGGCTCCGCCCGACCAGCGCAAGGCGATTGGTGAGCGTGTCAACGGCGTCAAGGCCGAGGTCGAAGCCGCCTTCGAGGCGCGCCTCTCCGAGCTCGCGAACGAAGCCCGCGCCGCGGAGCTGAACCGAGCTCCCTTCGACCTCACCCTGCCCGGCCGCCTCGCGCTACCGAGAGGCCATCGTCACCCCATCACGCGCGTGCGTGACGAGATCCTCGAGATCTTCCGCTCGCTCGGGTTCGAGGTGGCGTGGGGCCCCGAGGTGGAGCTCGAGCAGAACAACTTCACCAAGCTCGCCTTCCCGGAAGATCACCCTGCCACCGACATGCAGGACAGCTTCTGGGTCGACGTGAACGGGTCTCGTCCCGGCGCTCGCACCTTGCTCCGCACCCACACCAGCACCGTGCAGGTGCGGGAAATGAGCACGCGCAAGCCCCCGATGGCGGTGGTGAGCGGCGGCGCCGTTTTCAGACGCGACGACGACGTCACGCACTCTCCCATGTTCCACCAGATCGAGGGCTTCCTGGTGGACGAGCGCGTGAGCCTCGCGGAGCTCAAGGGCGTGCTCACCGAGTTCGCGGAGCGGCTCTACGGCCCCGGCACGCCGGTGCGCTTCAGACCAAGCTACTTTCCGTTCGTCGAGCCAGGCGCGGAAGTCGACGTCGGCTGCGTATTCTGTCGGGTGGAAGACGGCTCCCGCGCGAGTTGCCGCGTCTGCAAGGCGACCGGTTGGCTCGAGATCCTCGGCTGCGGAATGATACATCCGCAGGTGTTCGAGCACTGCGGAATCAACCCCGAGCGTTATACGGGCTTCGCGTTCGGTCTCGGCGTCGAGCGAGTCGCCATGCTGCGCTACGGCATCCCCGACATTCGCGTGCTGTTCGAGAACGATCCTCGCTTCCTCGCGCAATTCTGAGCGGAATTCGCACAGGAGGCGTGCGGACGCTGCACCTACCGCGGCTCCGCTGTCGCAGGCACGGCCCCGCCTGAGCCCCCTCGCGTTTGCGGAGCCTCGCAACGATTGCGGTGCTTCGGCAGCGGAAGTCGTGGGTCAGGGCGCCACGCCTACACCTTGACGATCAAGGCCTGGCGACCGAAATGAAAACAGGTGTTCGAGCGTTGGGTCGGAAGCAGCGCTCGTGAGTGCCGCGGTGAACCGGAAAGGAAGCCGGAGCAAGCTAAGCTCCGGAACAAATTTGCCGTTCACCTTGTCAATAGCTAGAAGGCGCAACCTAATCCGTTGACACTAGAATGCGCCGAACCTGACTGGATCCTTTCCTCGACCTCGCGCGTATTTGAAATCGGACCTTTCACCAACGACATGACCGCCCGCGTATCCCAGCCCTCGACGACTGCGCGAACTCGAACAAAGCAGGTCCCCGCCGAAACCAAGACGGATTCGGCGGAATTGGCGCAAAAATTGCTTCACTCCTCGGCTCAGGGGTCACCCATGGCCACGACCACCACCACTCCAGCGAATCCTACCACGGGCAACCGAAAGGCCAAGGCGAAGGCCAAGGCTGCGGCCCAGCCCGCACCGGAGTCTCAATCCGAATCGGCAGCCCCCGAGTCGGAGGATACTCCGGCGTCCGCCTCCAGCGGACCGAGCGCTGAGCCTTCGGAAGCCGAGTTCGAGTTCGACGGCGAGCCCGCGCCCGACGTCGACAGCTCGACCGACTCCATGCTCTCCCGGTACTTCCGGGACATGGCGACCCATCAGGTGATGGGTCCCGACGAGGAGCTGCAGACCGCTCAGTCTGTAGAGCAGGCCGAGGTCGCACACTGGGTCGGGCTGTTGTCGCACGTGCCCGCCGCCGAGGCGATCCTCGAGCAGCTCGAGCGCGACGTCCAAGAGATCAACCCGGAGGAGCGTCCGGAGGCGGCGCTTGCCCACGTGAGCGAGCTTCATCGGCTCGCCAAGCTGCATCGCAAGCAGCGTTCGAAGTTCAACGCAGAGCAGACGCGCCAGTGGACGGAGCTCTGTGAGTCGCTCGCGCGTGAGATCCGGCTGCCGGATTCGGATCGCATCTGGATGAACAACGCGCTCCGCTCGGCGAAGCTGTTCGGCTCTCACCAAGAGGACGACGACTTCGAGCGTCCAGCGGATCGCCCGGCAAGCTCGGGCAGCGCGGATACGCCCGCTTACCGGCGTTACCTCGATCGCGTGCGCCAGACGGACGGCGCTCAGCGCATGGCGAAGAACCGCTTCGTCAAGGCGAACCTCCGCCTCGTGGTGAGCATCGCTCGCCGCTACAACCGCGGTCGTCTTCCGCTCATCGATCTGAACCAGGAAGGCAACATCG
>JAEZYO010000560.1 GCA_023419055.1 Pseudomonadota bacterium
TGTGGGGGGGGCTTCCGGGGGTTTGCGCCGCCCGCACGTTGGCCTCGGTCACCCCGTCCGGAAACAGCCGCGCGAACTCTTCGCGGTAGCTCGGCTCGTCACGGAGCCTTCGCAAGACCACGTCCCAGCTCGCACCCATCTCGCGAGCGTCCGTCAGGGGGCCGTCGACCTGCTCTTCGAGCGTGGCCGCGCGGCCGTCCCAGAACTGCACGAAATTGAACCCGGCGTTATAGACCGTCGGGGCGTTGATGATCCCTTCCTTGCCGCCGATTCCAGTCGAGTAGCGCAGGTTACCGTCCCCGCCCTGCGCCAGATCATGACAGCTCCTGCACGAGACGGTGCCGTCGCCCGAGAGCGCCGGTTCGTGAAAGAGGCGCCCGCCGAGCTCGACGAGAGCGCGGTTCCCCGAAGCCACGGCCTCGGTGGAGATCGGCTGGATCGGCTCCCTCTGAAACTCGGTCACGGCGCGCTCGGACTTGTGCTTCCGAGCCTCGCTTCGCGAGGTACACGCGAACGACAGCGCGGCGGCGAGCACCACGCCCGCGCCGAGCCCGCGCTCAGGCCTCCACGCGCACATTGCCGAGGCTCGCCGAGACCGCCTGCAGGGTCTTGAACGACAGGCGTTGCCAGTTCTTCTGCGCGTCGTAGCGCACGCTGACCGCGCGCGCCGCCGAGCTCGCCGCCTGCACCAGGTTCAAAATCGGGCGAAAGGTCGAGGAGTTCATGTAGTCCAGGCTCCGAAAATCGAGCTCGACCTCACGCTCCTTGTTGAACAGCTGACCCAGCTCTTCGAGCAGCGGACGGAGCGCCACGGCGGGATCGCGCGTGTTGCTCTGGCCGAGCCAGGTCAACTTCAGGAGCTTGGCCCCCACCTTGATCTCTACCCTGAGCTCACCCGCTTCGAACGTCCTCATTACAGCTTCCTCTCTGCCGTGATGACGAGCACCCGCGCCTCGTACGAGCACGAAAGTCGAAAGTTCCCCTCGTAGGCGATGCGGAGCAGGCCGACCTGGCTCTCCACGTCGCTCGGGTTCAAAAGCATTTGCTGCATGCGGCTCGCGTAGAGCGCGCCCACGTCGTCGCTCGCCTGAATCGCCGCGATGCGGTCCATCACCGCCGCGGCGCGGGCCGGCGAGGAGACGCCGTTCACGGTGCGGATCACGATCGAGCTCTCGCTCGGGACGAGCGACACGTACCCGCAGTCCTCTCCCTCGAGCGCCTCACCGTATTTGATCACGTTCTCCGCGAGCTCGGACGCCACCATCACGGCGGCGTCGCGCACCTCCGCGGGCTGTGCACGGAGCGCCTCCGCTACCGTCGCGCGCACGCGACCGATGAAACCCCAGGAAAGCGGAAGCCGTAAGTGCTGCTCGTCCAAAACGTTCTTACGCAATCACAGGCCCCACCTCGTTCAAATCGCAATCGATGTTGAACCGAGATCAGCAATCGAGCGCCCACCCCGACCCGACGCTTCTTGCTAGGGCCATGACGCGCCGGCTCCGCGCCGCGCTGCCGCTATCTCGAGAGCGTCGCCTTCGACTTCGCAGCGCGATCGAAGGATTCACGGGCGCGCTCGATTTCCGGCCGGTGGCGGTGCGCCCAGATCGCGAGCGCGGTCACCGGCTCGATCAAGGTTCGACCGAGCCGCGTGAGCTCGTAGTCCACGCGCGGCGGGATCGAGGGATGCACGCTTCGCGACACGATCCCGTCTCGCTCGAGGCCTCGCAGCGTGAGCGTCAACATGCGCTGGGAGATCCCTTCGATCGCTCGCTTGAGCTCGCTGAACCGCATCGTTCGTTCGGCCAGGTTCACGATGACCATCACGCTCCACTTATCGCCGATCAGGCTCAGGATCTCGCGCATGGCCACGCAATCCTCGTCGTAGCCCTTGGTCATCTTTCCGTTCCCTAGTGACTTCAATGTGCCTCCTTGTGAGCGCTCCGCCGGTATGCAACCTAGCCAAGGTCACCATCAGTAACCAGGCACACAAAAGTAACCGGATAAATCGCGATGAATTTGCTCCCGTCTCCGGCAGCTGGCCCGTCCAGAGCCGTGCACGTCTGGCTCTGGATCGTTCAGGGGCTGCTCGGCTTCACCTTCGTGGGCACCGCTCTCTGGAAATTTTTGACCCCGATCCCGGAGCTCGCCGCGATGATCCCGTGGGCCGGCCAGGTGTCGCCCGGGTTCCTCTACATGACGGCGGCTTTCGACTTGGCCGGCGGCGTCGGCATCGTCGTGCCCGCCCTCACTCGCATCAAACCCGGCCTGGTCGTCTTGGCCGCGCTCGGCTGCGCGGCGCTTCAAGCGTGCGCCATCGCCTTTCACGCTTTCCGTGGTGAGGCGGCGAACACGCCGTTCAACTTCTTTCTGGTCGCGCTCTCGCTCTTCGTCTTCTGGGGCCGCCGCTTCCAAGCTCCCATCACGGGGTGAAAGGAGCTCGGATACGGCGCCGTCACCGCTTCGCCGCCGATGAGAACGCTGTGCCCTTCAATCGTGGACTGCGCTGGACCCCGAAGTTCGAGAACAGTCGAGCTCGCGAGCCAGCGCTTCGAGCAACTCGAGCGTGCCTTCGCGGCGATCTTTCCCGCCGTCCTTCCCGTCGAGGTACGCCGTGTGCTCCGTCAAACGGAGGCGAAGCGAAACCGGCAGCGCTACGGAGCGGGCGCGCTCATGCCTGCTCTTCGCGCTCCGCGTACTCGAACCAGTCGAAATCGGCCGGGGCTCGGCACGGCGCGCCGTTGCCGCTCGCGTACAGCGCGAAGTAGACGCCCGTGAATCCTCCGGCGACCTCGGTCGACAGGTAACGCGTCTCGCCTTCCGCGAGCGGGCTGAGCTCGCGCTCCGAAGGGCCACAGGAGAACACGTACTTCGAGCGCTCCGCGTCCACCGCGAGCACCAGGCGCGAGGCCTCGCCGGGCTCGAGCGGCCGCGCCGCCACCTCGGCGCGCAAGCTCCCGATCCGGCGCCGCACCACGACGCTCGGTCGACCTCCGCGCCGGGTGACGAAGATCTCGTAGTGGTGGCGTTCGTTCATGCGGACGACGATGCCCGCCTCCTCGCCGTCCGTTTCGGGACGGAACTCGAGGCACGCCGCGGCGCGAACGGCGAAGTGACGCTGGCGCGTCCCCACCCAGGCGGGTGACGCGACGTCGTCGAGCCCGTGAGCCGCGCCGCGCAGGCGGAGGAAGCCCGGCCGTTCCTCGAGCGAGTAGAGCGAGGGCTCGGGGTTTCGCAGGAAGTTCCACGAAGGCGCCAACGAGCGCGAGTCGAAGTCGTCGCGTGGGGCGGTTTTCGCCAAAGGCTCGAGGGGCAGGGGCGTTTCCATCTCGAGCGCGACGCGCCCCTGATCTCCGAACACCGGGAAGCCGTCCTCCGCCCACACGACCGGGCTCAGGAAGGTCTCACGGCCGAGGTGGTAGCAAGGCGGGTAGCCGTTCGGGCGCACGGCGAGGAACACGGCGTGCCACGAGCCGTCGGGCGCCTCGACGAGATCGGCGTGCCCCACCGCCTGAATCGGGCTCCGATAACTCCGATGAGTGAGCAGCGGGTTCCGAGCGCACGGCTCGAACGGCCCCCACGGGCTCTTGGCGCGCGCCATGGTGATCATGTGGCCGTACTCGGTGCCGCCCTCGGAGAGCAGCAGGTAATACCAGCCGTCGCGAAAATACAGGTGGGGCCCTTCGGGGTACTGCCCGCCGCTGCCGGTCCAGATCAAGCGCGGCTCGGACAAGAGCTTGCCCGTCGTAACGTCGATGCGGCTCTGCAGCGCGCCCCCGTGTGACGTCGTGTAGAGGACGGTGCCGTCTTCGTCGAAGAACAGCGAGGGATCGATGCCCGGCTGCGCCACCGCGATCGGCTCGGACCACGGCCCTTTCGCCGCGGGCGCGCTCACGATGAAGTTCCCGCCGAACGACGTGTTGGTCGTCGTCATGTAGAAGGTCCCGGCGTGGTGGCGCAGAGTAGGCGCAAAGATGCCGCCAGAAGCCTGAGCGCCCTCGAGCGGCAGCTGGGACGGCCGCGTCAAGCAGTGGCCCGCCTGCTGCCAGCGCACGAGATCGCGGCTGTGAAAGATCGGGACGCCGGGGAAGTACTCGAAGCTGCTCGTGACGAGGTAGAAATCGCGTCCCACCCGGCAGACGCTCGGATCCGGATAGAACCCTGGCAACACGGGGTTTCGGTACTGATTCGGCATCGTTCGACTCTTCGTATCGCTGCCCCGCTCGAGCGGAGACACGCCCCTCTGCGTGCCGCGTCGCTGCTCGGGGCGTTCGCCTCGTCGGTGGTCGCTCGTGCGCTTTCCTAGTCCGAGGCGAATCTTCTCGAGGCGAGCCCTGAGCTCAGGCGATCCGGCACGAGGCGCGTGGCGATCCCCGATGAGCGAGCCTCGTCGTCCGCTGGCAGGCGCAACGCGCTTCGTTCGAAGCGCGCGGGCCCCGTGGCGAGCGGCCCCTCACGCAAGCTACGGCTCGCCGAGGCGGACCTTTGTTTTGGGGCGGTGACTCGGGGTGGAACCATCGCCTGATCTTCGCAGTCTCTCGCCGAGTCGAGGTTTTCGAGGCCAGGCCGAGCGCTAGGAGCCGTGACGCCTGGCTCGAGCTTCCGCCAAAAAAACCAAGCACCACGTCGCGTGCGCTCGAGTCGACGCACTCGCAGGCGAGCCGGGTCAGAGTCCGCGTCGCCGGGCTTCCTGCTTCGCCGGCGACGAGAGGTTGTGTTAATCCGTTCGGAGTGAGACACGCGCGTCCGATCCTTCGCGACGACTTGCAAAGCAGCGGCGCACCGGTGAGGGCAGCGCACCGGTCCCGAGCAGAAGAAGGGGCCGTTCCCCTCGCCCCGGTGACTCACAACCACGCGGCTCTGGCTTTCTACACCGGCGGGGGCTCGCGCGTGGAGCAGGGCGGCGAATGGAACCTGCGCGAGGGCGATGTCTTGCTCGTGCCCGCCGGCGAGCCGCACCGCGTGGTTTCACGGCAAGCGGCCGAGTTCTGGATGCTCGGCTTCTGCGCGCCCTGCTTCGCCGCGGACGGCGCCGCCTCGCTCCTCGAGCCGTTCGAACGGGTGCGCGACGGCGCGTCGGCGGTGGTGCACATCCCCTCCACTCGCCACGAGTACCTGCACGGGCTCTTTCGAGAGCTCGAAGCGAGCGGAGCCGCTCCCAGCCGCGGCGACAGCTTCGCCGCGATACAGCGGAGCCTGCTCACGCTCATCTTGGCGGAGGTGGATCGCGCCATGCGGGCGCATGAACCGCCTCGCCCGCCAGGGAGCAGCGTGGTGGTGGACGCGCTGCGCTTCATCGAGCGCCATTGCCTCTCTCCGCTGACGCTCAAGGAGGTCGCCGCCGCGATCGGGCGCAGCCCGACCTACGTGACCGCTGCGCTGACAGCCGCCACCGGGCAGAGCGCCGGCGACTGGATCACGAGCGGGCGAATGGCCGAGGCCCGCCGGCTCCTCTTGCACTCCCAGGAGATGGTCGACGTCATCGCGGGACGGGTGGGCTACGCCGACGCGACGCATTTCATCCGGACTTTTCGGCGCGCGCACGGCGCGACGCCCGCCGCCTGGCGAGCGGCTCGACGCGGCGCGCCCGAGCTCGTCACAGCTCCCCGTTCAACGCAAGCTCCGTCGTCACGTCGAGGTTGATCATCGCCGCGGCTTGCGTGCCGGAGGCCGCCGCGAAAATGGCGCCTTGCTGGCGGGTCGTGAGGTCGCCAGCCGCGTAGATCCCGGGCACCGAAGTCTCACGCTTCATCGGATCGACTCGCACGTAACCGTCGTCGTCGAGCTCGACGCCGAGCGAGCGAACCAGCTCGACTTGCCGCTGTGGAGGGTGCACGAAGAGCGCGTCACAAGGCACGCGTGAGCCGTCGGTCAACTCGTCGCTCTCCAGGCTGCCGGCGCGCCCGACGAGCCGCGCGACGGGTCCCGTCTCGAGGCGGATCCCTGCGCGTTCCAGCTTCTGTCTCGCCTCTTCCGTGATCGAGAATGCGCCGCTCGTGAAAACGACGACCTCGCGCGTCCAGGCGCGCAGCTTGAGGACGAAGGGTAGAAAGTGTGAGTCGTGCTGCGGGAGCGCCAGGTAGCCAAAGCGGCGATCCCGCACCTCATAGCCGTGACAGTAGGGACATTGGAAGATCGAGTGCCCCCAGTGCTCTCGGAATCCCTCGATCGGGAGCAGCTCGTCCACCATTCCGGTGCAGAGCAACAGGCGACGCGCCAGCGCTTCCTCGGCGCCGAGCGACACTCGAAACGATCCCCGCTGCCCCGAGATGCCCTGGATGCGGTCGGCTCGCACCTGCACGGTCGAGTACTCCTCGAGCTGCTCGCGTCCGATACGTCTGAACTCTTCGGGCGGTGTGCCGTCGCGCGTGACGAAATTGTGGATCCGTTGCGCGGCGGCGTTGCGCCGCACCCCGGAGTCACACAGAAGGACGCGCCTGCGCGCGCGACCGAGGGCGAGAGCGGCGGAGAGCCCCGAGGGTCCGCCTCCGACAATGACGACGTCATAGACCATGAAGGAGGTCTAATGCCGGCTCGCCGGATGCTGAAGGGCGCCGCCTTCGCTTCAATCGGCGTGGTTTTCGATCGCCCCGGCGCGAACCGTAAATAGCTTGAATTGCTCAATTTTATCCGCTGCCGAGAAAAATCCGTCTCGCCGGTGTCGATCTCGGGCGCGCTCGTTCGTCGCCGTCCCAGAAGCGAGGCGGTAAGCCCCTTCCAACGAGAAAACAGGAGATCCCATGCGAAAGCTCATCGTTTCCGAGTTCCTTTCCCTCGACGGCGTGATGCAGGCTCCCGGCGGTGCCGACGAGGACACCGAGGGCGGCTTCCGACACGGTGGCTGGACCATGCCGTACTGGCACGACGACATCGGCGCGGCCTTCGGCGCGCTCATGCAAGACGTCGACGCCTTCCTCCTCGGGCGAAAGACGTACACGATTCACGCGCAAGCCTTCGAGCCGATGCCGGCCGGTGACCCCTTCGGCGACATGATGAACGGACCTGCTAAATAC